>CANSWW010000079.1 GCA_947650845.1 uncultured Lachnospiraceae bacterium | reverse complement strand
GACATCTTGGAAATTCCAATCGCCGTCATGACGGGCATACCCCACATTCCAAGAGAGAGGAGCATACACCCATGGCAATTTTTGAAGGAGCCGGCGTAGCCATCGTGACGCCCATGCATGCGGACGGAAGCGTCAACTATGCCAAATTGCAAGCAATCATCGAGGACCAGATCGAAAAAGGGACCGACAGCATTATTATCTGCGGGACGACCGGCGAAGCCTCGACGCTGTCGCACGAGGAGCATCTGGACGTGATCCGCGCCTGTGTAAACGATGTAAAGGGCCGTGTCCCGGTCATTGCCGGAACCGGCTCAAACAGCACGGAAACGGCAATCTACTTATCAAAAGAAGCCGAAAAAGCCGGCGCCGACGCGCTTCTGTTAGTGACACCCTACTACAACAAAGCAACGCAAAAGGGCCTGATCGCCCATTTTACGGCGATCGCGCAGGCCGTTTCGCTGCCGGTCGTCCTCTACAACGTACCGGGGCGCACCGGCTGCAATATCCTGCCGCAGACCGCCGTGACCTTGGCCAGGGCGGTGGAGAACATCGTAGCGATCAAGGAAGCCAGCGGAAATATTTCGCAGATCGCGGATCTGTTTGCCCTGGCGGACGGCTGCCTGGACGTGTATTCCGGCAATGACGACCAGATCGTACCGGTGATGTCGCTCGGCGGCAAGGGGGTCATCTCGGTGCTGTCAAACGTGGCGCCGGGACAGACGCACGCGATGGCCAGGGCCTGCTTAGACGGCGACTTTCGGACGGCGGCCCGGCTGCAGCTACAAGCGATGGAGCTGTGCCACGCCCTGTTTTGCGAGGTAAACCCGATTCCCGTAAAGGCGGCGATGAACCTGCAGGGCTGGGAGGTCGGCCCCTTGCGCGCGCCGCTTACACAGATGGAGCCGGAAAACGAAGCGCGCCTGAAAAAAGCCATGCAGGCGTACGGAATTCTATAAAACAAGCCGCTGCCGGCAAAGCGGCCGGCCCGGCATACGATAGGAGAGGAGCATTATGACAAGAATCATCATACATGGCTGCAACGGCGCGATGGGGCATGCGGTCGAGGAGCTGGCCGCTTCCGACGCGCAGCTTGAGATAGCAGCCGGGATCGACCGGGAGGCGGGACAGGCGCGTCCTTTTCCGGTATATACCTCATGGGACGCATGCGACAAGGAAGCCGACGTTGTGGTGGATTTCAGTACGGCGGCGGCCGTGGACGGATTGCTTGCGGAATGCGTCAAACGGAAGCTGGCGCTGGTGCTGTGCACGACCGGCCTGAGTGAAGAGCAGCTTGCCCATGTGAAAGAGGCGGCCGGAAAAATCCCGATCCTGCGCTCCGGCAATATGTCCCTGGGCATCAACCTTTTGTTAAAGCTGGTAAAGGAAGCCGCCGCCGTGCTCTTATCGGCGGACTTTGACCCGGAAATCGTCGAGACGCACCACCGCCGCAAGTTGGACGCTCCCAGCGGCACGGCCCTGATGCTGGCGGAGGCGGTCAACGCGGCGGCAGACAATACATATGAAATCTGCCTCGACCGCCATGCAAGGCGGGAGAGCCGTCCGGGGAAGGAAATCGGCGTTCAGTCCGTGCGGGGCGGGACGATTGTCGGCGAGCACGACGTGATCTTTGCCGGGCCCGATGAAAAAATTGAAATCCGCCATACGGCGTATTCCCGCTCGATCTTTGCCAACGGAGCGCTGCAGGCGGCCAAAGCGTTGCGCGACCGCGAACCCGGCTTATATGATATGAGCTCTGTGATTTGAAAATTTTGGAAAAGTATTTCTCCTTGGATCCGCCATACTAATTAGGAAGCAAAAGTCTGATGTAAGGAGAAAAAGCGATGAAAAATATCCGATGCACGTTACTTTGCTTGATGGTAGTATCGTCTGTTTGCCTCTTTTCAGGCTGCCGGAGCCGGCAGGATGAGACCACGGCCAGCTTCCCCGCCGAGACGTCGTCCGGCGCGGCCGGAGAAAGCAATACCGGTATGACCGAAGGAAACACGTCCGGGACGGACGCGGTCGGCAATCCGGCAAGCGGCTCTTCCTATGAATATGAGAACGGGGCCGGCAGCATGTCCACGGATGAGGGCGCGACCCTTCCGGGGACGAACGACAGGACCGACGGACTGGGAGACGACATCTCCGACGCGTTTGACGATATGGGCACCGATATTTCCGATGCGATGGATGATTTAGGCGGAGATATCTCGGAGGCCTGGGGCGGGACAGTCGGTACCGGCGAAGGCACAGGACGGTAAAACAACGGAAAACGGTTGTGCGACGAAGTTTGCGGCACAGCCGTTTTTCTTTGCGCCGCTTTGAAAAACGTAAGACTTTTTTAAAGATATTTAAGGTGAAATGTGGTAGGATAGAACAGAGAAACAGCCAAAAGCAGGGAGAAAGTGGGAAGGAACGATATGGCGCAGACAAAAATTCTGGTAGTGGACGACGAACGGGAGATTGCGGACCTGGTAGAGATTTATCTGGTCAGCGACGGCTATGAGGTATTCAAGGCCGGCAGTGCACAGGAGGGATTTGCCATTCTGGACAAGGAGGATATCAAGCTGGTCCTCCTGGATATTATGATGCCCGGGATCGACGGCATGGAGATGTGCCGGCGGATCCGGCGGACCAACAATATCCCGATTATCATGCTGAGCGCGAAATCGTCGGATCTCGATAAGATTTTGGGACTGTCCACCGGAGCCGACGATTATGTGACAAAGCCCTTTAATCCGCTGGAGCTGACAGCGCGCGTAAAGTCGCAGCTGCGCCGTTTCCAGGAGCTGAATCCGGGCGCCGGACAGGAGGCCCCCGGCAGCCGTCTCTGCGTGCGCGGCCTGGAGATCAATAAAGACAACCACCAGGTGACCGTGTACGGCGAAGAGGTGAAGCTGACGCCGATCGAGTTCGATATCCTGTACTTGCTTGCGTCCAATCCGGGACGTGTGTTCAGCACCGACGAGATCTTTGAAAAAGTCTGGAACGAAAAAGTCTATGAGGCCAATAATACGGTGATGGTCCATATCCGCCGGCTCCGAAGCAAGATGAAGGAGGATACGCGTCAAGATAAGATCATCACCACGGTTTGGGGAGTAGGATATAAAATTGAAAAGTGAGAAGAAAGACGTTCGCCGGCGGTACCGCCGGCGGGTGTTCTACGATATTGTAGCCAGCGCTGTGATTGCCTGCATCGCGGAAGCGTTTGTGATTGTCAATGTGAATATGGTAACAGGATTTTTAAGGCGCAGCGGTTACCAGTCCAGCCTCTTGGATACGCATGCCAGAGACATTATCGTCTGGCTTTTTATCTATACGCTGATTGGGATCGCTGTTTTTAGTATCAGCTTCCTGGTGCTGCAGGAGCATTCGATCCAGTATATCGGGGAGCTGTCCGACGCGATGGGGGAGATCTCGCAGGGAAACTTAAATATCCAGCTGGAGATCAAGGGGGACGATGAGTTTTCGCAGATGGCCTCCAATTTAAACCGTATGGCGGAGGACATCCGGCGTCTGATGGAGCGGGAGCGGGAGTCGGAACGGACGAAGAACGAGCTCATTACCAATGTCGCGCACGATCTGCGCACGCCGCTGACTTCGGTGATCGGCTATCTGGAATTATTAAAAAACGACACGGTCCTGCCGGCGGAGAAAAAACAGGAATATGTCCGTGTCACCTATAATAAAGCAAAGCACCTGGAGCATCTGATTGAGGATCTGTTCGGCTTTACGAAATTAAATTACGGGAAGGTTACGATGAATGTGTCGCAGGTGGATATCCTGCAGCTTTTGACGCAGCTGTTGGACGAGTTCTATCCGAATTTTACGGAAAACGATATGCACTATGAGATCCACAGCAATGTCAGGAGCATTCCCCTAAACGGCGACGGCAACCTGTTGGCGCGTCTGTTTGAAAACCTGATCGGCAACGCGATCAAGTACGGACGCGAAGGCAAGGTGGTAAACGTCTCCGCGATCCTGAAGGAAAGCGTGGTCGTCATCTCGATTATCAATTACGGCTATGTGATTCCCGAAAACGAGATTCAACATATTTTTGACAAGTTTTACCGCGTGGACCAGGCCCGTTCAAGCAGCACCGGCGGAACCGGCTTAGGGCTGGCGATCGCTAAAAATATTGTAGAAATGCACGGCGGGAGCATCGAAGCCCGCAGCAATTTGGACGGGACGGTATTCGAGGTGCGTCTGCGCACGGATTTTGATATCAGCCGAGAAAATTTTCTCAGCGCGTCGGATTGAATGATCGGTCCCCCAAACCGCGGGCAGAGATCGGAAGCGGCGGCAGACAACGACCAATGACAGAAAGAGGGAGAGCACGATGGGTATGAGGCAAAAGCGCCGGATCGGCATACTGGCGGTACTTATTTTGCTGGCGGGAATCGGCAGCGGGACGGCGCGGACCGCACAGGCGGCGACCGTGAAAGACGAGGCGCCCGCCAAAGCCTGGCCGGCTTCGGCGAGTCCGGAGGAGGTCCCTCTGACGGTAACGGGTCTGGAGGTAAACATTGGCTGGGGCGGCAGCGAGACGATCCGTGTGGGCCGGGAAACACCGGTTACGGTAGAGGTAAAAAGCAGCGGACCGGAGGTAACCGGCTATGCCTCGGTTTCCATACCGCTAGAAGGCGGAAGCTATTATGTGGTGGAGGAAGAGCTCTCGGTGTCGGCCGGGGACACAAAGCAGGCGGTGCTCTGTGTCCCGGTGAATTACTCCACGTCCCGTTTTCGGGTGGAATACCGGGACGTGGACGGGACGCTCTACGCGGGTCGAAGCTATTCGATGAATGTAGGCTATAGCAGCCAGGAAGTATATATCGCGGCGGTCGGAAGCGATCGTGCCGTTTTGGAACCTATGACGCTGTTTGACCGGGTAATCCTCAACGAGTACCAGGGAACCGTTACCCGCCTGTACCGTCTTGAGGCGGCGGAGACACCTTCGGATGAGAAGCTTTTCAAAACATATGATATCCTTTTATGGACCGATGTGGATGCCAGGGAGATTTCGCAGAGCCAGCTGACCGCGCTGCAGAACTGGATCTACGAAGGCGGTATCCTGATCGTCGGCAGGAACAGCGATTTATGTCTCCCGGTAGCCGAAGGAGAATTGGCACGGGAACGCTGGGGGCAGGGGCTGTATATCTATTGCGGCTTTGCCTTGGAGGAGATCGAGAATTATTATGCGGACGAGACGGAAATCCGTCGTTTCCTGTATGAGGCCGTCGGCACAAGCCGTATGAATTCGCTGGAGGAGAGCCTTCAGTTTGGATACGAGGACTATTGGAGCGCCCGCACGATGACCTTCAACGTAGATCCGGCGCGGATTCCTCAGGTTTGGCAGTATGCCTTGATTTTGGGAATTTACCTGTTGCTTTTGGGGCCGACCTTGTATCTCCTTTTAAAGAAAAAAGGACGCCAGGGGATGCTCAGAGGCGCGATGATCGGTCTGGCGCTTTTCTTTACGGGGATCGTATACCTGCTGGGCAGCCAGACACGTTTTACCAGTCCCTTTATGAATTACGCGGCGATCCGGGAGCTTCGGGAGGAGGGGATCCGGGAAACCGTATTTATGAATATCAGCTCTCCCTACAATACGGAGTATTCCTTTGCGGTCAATGAATATTACACATTGACGCCCCTTTTGTCGTTTGATTCGTATGACGGCCGCATGCGGGCGGGAAATGACAACTGCCGTCTGCGGGTCCGCCAGGGAGATAGCGGGATAAGAGTGACGGTGCATGATGAAGTGGCCTTTACACCGGAGCTGATGCGGCTGGGACGAATGGAGGAGAACGAAAGCCGGGCCGGATTCGCGGGCGAGATGCAGCTGTTTGACGGGGAGGCCGTGGGCTGGCTGCAAAATACGTCCGACGAGGATTATGAGCGGGTCTGTATCCTGGCCGGCGGACGATTGTTCCTGCTGGGGGAGATGGCGGCGGGACAGAGAAAAGAGCTGTCCGAGGCGGAGATTGCGGTGGTTCCGGGATACAGCTATTACGAGGCCTGCAACCGGATCGCGGGATTCCATGCAGACAGCCGGGCCGGAGAAAGCCCGGAAGCGGCGCTGGCATCCTGGCGGACGACCTTGGTTTCGTATTATACCGGGCAGATGCTGACAATGGATAAAGAAGAGGCGACGGTTCTTGCCTTTCCGCGGGCGGAAGAGATGGATCTTTTGCGTGATTCGGATATCGAAGTGCGGGGGACGACGCTGGTAACGACGCTCTTGGCAGTGGATTTTACGAGGGACGGCCTGGTCTATGTCCCGTGTCCGGAAAAAGAGCCGGTGGCGCTGCAGGGCAATTACGATGCGCTTGACAACAGCACCTATGTGCGGCAGCTGGTGCTTCAATACGATTTCGGCCGGTTGGAAGTGGAGCGTATGGGGCTGGAATGGCCGGAGGTGACGGAAAGCGAGTACGGCGCCCGGCTTTTTGAGGGAAGCATTGAGTTCTTTAACTGGAAAACGAGAACGTATGACCAGATGGAGCAGAAAGGGGCGTATACGGCGGAAGAAATTGCCGATTATCTGGACGGCGAGAATTGTCTGACGATTCGTTATCTTTCCAATATTGCCGAGGAGTATTCCTATGAGCAGCTGCTGCCCCGAATCGCGGCCATCGGGAGGGAATAAATATGATGCTGGAAATTCACGACCTGCTGAAGAGCTATGGAAAGCTCAGAGCCTTAAACGGGCTTGACTTAGAGATCGAGGAGGGCGAGCTGTTTGGTTTTGTCGGGCCCAACGGCGCGGGAAAGACCACGACGATCAAGATCCTTTCGGGGCTCTTGCGGGCGGACGGCGGCTGTATCAAAATTGACGGGGAGGAGCGGGACTGCACGGACAGCGATTGGCGGGAGAAAATCGGCTATGTGCCGGATTTTTTCGGCGTCTATGACAATGTGCGCGTGTATGAGTATCTGGAGTTTTACGCGGCGGCCTACGGGATTACCGGCCTTGTGGCCAGACGGCGCTATAAGGAGCTTTTGGAGATGGTGGGGCTGACCGGCAAGGAGGAGGCGTACGTGGACAGCCTTTCGCGCGGGATGAAGCAGCGGCTGGGGGTGGCGCGGGCCCTGGTCCACAATCCCCGCCTTTTGATCCTGGATGAGCCGGCCTCAGGACTGGATCCGCGCACGCGCCAGGAGTTCATCGAGATGCTCAAGGAGATCAACAAGTGCGGAAAAACGATCATGATCAGCTCCCATATCCTTTCGGAGCTGAGCGAGATGTGTACCGATATCGGGATCATTGAGGAAGGGAAGATGGTGCTGCGGGGGAGCCTCGTGGATATTCTGGCAATGGTCAATGCCTCGAACCCGCTGGAAATGCAGGTATACCAGAAGCTGCCGGAGGCATTGGCCCTGCTGCGTAAGCATCCGCTGATCCACAATGTAGCCATAGACGGGAACCGGGTGGTAGCCGGTTTTTCCGGCGGGCAGATGGAGGAGGCGTATCTTCTGCGGCAGCTAATCGAGGCCGGCGCCCTGATCGGGAGCTTTGGCCGGCGCCAGGGCGGTCTGGAATCGGTGTTTTTTGAGATAACGGAAAAGAAAAAGGAAAGGGTGGTGGCACAGGGATGATAAAGGCGTACCACAATATCCGGCCGATTTATCAAAAGGAGACGCTCAGCAGCAGCCGTACCTCGCGTCTTACGGTCATTGTATTGGTTTTTAATCTGATTCTGGCGCTGGTGGGCCTGTTGCAGCTGCAAATCATGGTGCGCAGCAGCAGCTACTATGGGGAGGTACCGTATTCGTCCCTGCTTCAGATGTATACGCTGGTGGCGACCTTTGAGGCGGCGTTTCTGCTCTTTATCGTACCGGGGCTGACCGCCGGCAGTATTTCGGGAGAGCGGGAGCGGCAGACGTTAGACCTGTTGCTCTGTACGAGGCTGCGTCCGATCGATATTATTATCGGCAAGCTGCTTTCCTGCTTAAGCACGGTGTTCGTATTGATTTTCAGCAGCCTGCCGGTGCTGGCTCTGGTATATATCTATGGCGGGATCGGCCTGAAGGACCTGGGGCTTTTGTTTGTCTGTCTGGTGGTGACGGCATTGTTTGCCGGAAGCGTGAGCATTTTCTTTTCTTCGTGGATGAAAAAGACGACGATGGCGACCGTGCTTTCCTATGTCGCGATTATTTTTATGGTGGCGGGAACGTATCTGATTCTTGATATGGTCTTTAAGATTATCAGCCTGCTTTCCGTGGATTTTTCGTATCAGGAAAACCCGATGGAGCTTTGGAACTATCTGCTGCTGTTGAATCCGGCGGTGACTTTTTACAGCCTGTTCCGTCAGCAGATCGGCGGCAGCGACAGCATCTTACTGCAGGGCTGGTACAATTCGTATATTATCACGGACCGCATCATTGGCTTGGGCTGGGTGACGGCCAGCTGCGCCGTGCAGCTGGTGCTTTCGGGGCTTTTCATCTGGCTGGCCGCGCGCGGGATCTGTCCGCTGCGCAAGAAATCATGAAGAAGAAGCGCGAAAAGCGCGGAAAACGGCTTCTGCGGGCGCTGCTTGTTTTGGGGGCGGCGGGGGCGGCTCTGCTGCTGGCAATCAATCTGTATGTGAAGGGGACGACCGCCGGACAGATCGTGACGGCCCGGGAGGCGGCCGCCTTCCGGGCGGATTGTATCCTGGTGCTGGGGGCCGGAGTGCGCGACGACGGTACGCCGAGCCGTATGCTGGCGGACCGTTTGTCGGCGGCGGCCGGGCTGTATGAGGCCGGGGTCAGCGACCGCCTGCTGATGAGCGGCGACCATGGGCGCAGCGATTATGACGAGGTCAACGTGATGAAAGGCGCCGCGGTGGCGGCCGGCATTCCCTCGGAAGCGGTGTTTATGGATCATGCGGGGTTTTGCACCTATGACAGCCTGTACCGGGCGAGGGATATTTTTCAGGTGCAACGGGTGGTGATTGTCACGCAGGAATATCATTTGTACCGGGCGCTCTATATTGCGCGGGCCTTGGGGCTGGAAGCCGTGGGCGTGGCGGCCCCGGGAGGGGTCTATAGCGGCCAAGCCTATCGGGAAGCCAGAGAAGCGCTGGCGCGGGTGAAGGATACGATGACGGCGTTTTTTCAGCCGCAGCCGCGGATACTGGGGGAGGCGATCCCGGTGAGCGGGAACGGGGATGTTACGAACGATAGATAGCAACTAAAAATAGATTAAAGCAAGGGGGGACTGGCTCGGGAGTAAAATTTATAAAAGATGGCAGCAGCGAAGTGATAAATTTTCATAAGCCGCATCCCAACGGGGTTCTAAAACGGTATGTATTGGATCAGGTTATAGAAAAATTAAGAAAGGATGATTTAGTATGAGCAGTTTGCTGTCATATAAGAATTACAATGGAACAGTGGAGTATTCAAAAGAAGATAGCTGCCTTTTTGGAAAGGTTGTTGGTATAAAATCGTTGTTGTCCTATGAGGGAGATTCCGTGCAGGAATTAAAAGAGGATTTTGAGAATGTAATTGATGGATATTTGGAAGATTGTAAAGAAAGAAAGGTAGAGCCGGAGCAGCCGTATAAAGGAACGTTTAATGTTAGAATTAGTCCGGAACTGCATCGAACGATTGCCGTGTATGCGATCGAGCATGGAAAAAGCCTGAATGCTGCTGTGGAAGAAGCGATAGGAAATATGGTGCTATAACCCGATAAAACGAGGATGCGCTTACAGCGCATCCTCGTCGGACGTTACCTTATTGATCTGCCGCTTGCGGGCATTGACATCGCTCTCCAGATATTCGTCGTAGGTCGTCATCTTGTCGATCAGGCCGTCGGGCGTGATCTCCATGATCCGGTTGGCCGTGGTCTGCACGAACTGGTGGTCATGGCAGGAAAAGAGGATGACGCCGGGGAATTTGATCAGGCCGTTGTTGAGAGCCGTGATTGATTCCATATCCAGGTGGTTGGTCGGCTCGTCGAAGATCAGCACGTTGGTGGCCTGGATCATCATCATCGAGAGCTGGCAGCGCACCTTCTCGCCGCCGGAGAGCACCTTGAGCTTTTTGACGCCGTCGTCCCCGGCGAACAGCATGCGTCCTAAGAAGCCGCGCACATAGGTCATATCCTTGATTGCCGAAAACTGGGTGAGCCAGTCGGTGATCGTTAAGTCGGAATCAAAAATCTTCGTATTGTCTTTGGCAAAATAGGCCTGGGAGGTGGTGACGCCCCATTTGTAGCTGCCCGTATCGGGCTCCATCTCTCCGGCCAGGATCTGGAACAGCGTCGTTTTTGCCAGCTCGTCCGAGCCGACGAAGGCGATCTTGTCGTCGCGGCCGACGATGAAGGAGATGTTGTCTAAGACCTTTACGCCGTCGATCGTCTTGGAGAGGTTTTCGACGGTCAGCACCTCGTTGCCGATCTCGCGTTCGGGCCGGAAATCAATGTACGGGTACTTGCGGCTGGAGGGGCGGATCTCGTCGAGCTCGATCTTTTCCAGCGCGCGCTTGCGGGAGGTCGCCTGCTTGGATTTGGAGGCGTTGGCCGAGAAGCGCTGGATAAATTCCTGCAGCTCCTTGATCTTTTCTTCCTTCTTCTTATACGCTTCCTTCATCTGCTTAATCATCAGCTGGCT
>CANSWW010000078.1 GCA_947650845.1 uncultured Lachnospiraceae bacterium | reverse complement strand
ACCTCTACGCGGAAGGCGCGGCCTCGGCGAAAGGAAATTTAACAGGCCGGGGGCTGCGGCTTGATGAAAACAGTCTGGCGGCCGGAAACGGGGCCGAAGGGACGATTACCAATGAAACCGAGTATGACCTGGCGTACCTGGCCGTGTGGAACGGCTCGGATCTGCTGGTGTTTTCGGAGGTAAAAGCCGGAGAAAGCCTGGAGCTTGGGCAGGCTATGGCCGATGGCCGCTGCGTGTTTATGAGCTATGCGAATTATTATGACAACCTGCTGTATGAGCTGCTGAATATTTACGGAGACGGCCGGGCAGGCGATCGCTACGAGCAGGATGCGATGGCGGCGCTATTGGTGGGGATTGGCATGGCGGAGGACAAGAAGCCGGACAGCGTGCAAAACGGGATTCTTGTCGGCGTTGTGAGCGATTATGAGCGGGCGACCGCGGGCCGGCACAACGAGATTTCCTATGGCTGCCTGTATTCATATGTAGAAACGGAGGGGAACGGGAATGCTGCGGATTGACCATTTGTGTAAGAATTACGGCAACTTCCGGGCGGTCAGCGATTTGTCGCTGCATATCCCGCAGGGAGATCTCTTCGGCTTCGTGGGGCCGAACGGGGCCGGCAAGACGACGACGATCCGGATGGTGTGCGGACTGATGCCGCCGGACGGCGGGAGCATATCGATCAACGGCGCCGACGCGCTGGCCCACCAGAAGGAGCTCAAGCGGCAGATCGGCTATGTCCCGGACTTTTTCGGCGTGTACGATAATCTGAAGGTGCGGGAGTATATGGATTTTTACGGTTCCATGTACCGCATGAGTTCGGCGGAAATCGCGCGTATTTCGGAGGATCTGCTGGAACTGGTCAATCTGGCCGACAAAAAGGAAGTCTTTGTGGATACCTTGTCCCGTGGGATGAAGCAGCGCCTCTGCGTGGCGCGGGCACTGATCCATAACCCGGCGCTGTTAGTCCTGGATGAGCCGAATTCCGGCCTTGACCCGCGGGCGCGGGTGGAGATGAAGGAGCTGCTTTTGAATCTGCAGAGCATGGGCAAGACGATTGTGATCAGCTCGCATATCCTCTCGGAGCTTTCGGAGATGTGCAACAGCATCGGGATCATGGACCAGGGCCGTCTGGTGGCCTCCGGCCATATAGACGAGGTGATGGCGAGCGTGTTTGGCGGCAGCCAGCTGATTGTTTCCTTCGATGAGGGTCGCGAGACGGCGGTGCGGATCGCCAGGGAGCAGGCGAAGGCGACGGTGGATTCGGTGGGCGAGCACGAGCTGCGGCTGTCCCATACCATGACAAAGCGGGAGGTCGCCGCCTTCATCGGAACCCTGATTGCGAATGAAGTGGTAGTCACCGGCTTTAACAGGCAGGAGGGAAATTTGGAAACGCTCTTTATGCGTGTGATCGGCAATAGAGAGGAGGGAGAACATGAACATGCGTCTGAATCCCATCGTTAAAAAGGATGTGAAGGTACAGTCCCGCAGCATGCGGATTTGCTGGGGCGTGTTTGCGTATGAGGGAATCCTGGCACTCGTTTTCTTTTTGACGATGTTGTCCATCCAGGAGAGCAACCGCTATTCCGTGGCGAATATATACAGCCAGATGGTGTGGCTCTACCCGATATTGGCGGTGACGCAGATGGTCATCCTTGGCGTGGTCGTGCCGATCCGCACGGCGTCGTCGATCTCCGGGGAAAAGGAGCGACAGACATTTGATATAATGATGACGACCAGCATGACGCCTTTTGCGATTGTATGGGGAAAGGTAATGACAGCCGTTATTCAGAGCATGTTGTTTGTGGCGGCCAGCATGCCGGTGATGGCGCTGCCGTTTGTCATCGGGGGTATGCCCTGGAGCGCCTTGTTCTGGTTTTTGGCGATTACGCTTTTGCTGTCCTTTTTTGCGGCCAGCATCGGCATTCTTTGCTCTTCCTTCTGCCGGAAAACGGTCAGCGCCGTCATTTTTTCCTATGGATTTTACTTCCTTTTCTTTGTGGGAACCGTGCTGCCGTTTATCCTGGTGTCCCTTCTGTCAATGAATACGGGGTATTCGTCCACGTATACGTTTTCCGGGGCGGTTTCTTATAGCTGGTGGGAGAATATACTTTTATTTCTGCTGCTGAATCCGGCGGTCTATTTGACGGAATTTTTTATGCGGATCATGACAGGGGAATCGATCGTAAACACGATCTCGTATGGGAGGCTTTCGGGGGCGACGCAGATCGGCGGGCCGATCCGCCTGGTGGCGACCGGCAACCGCTGGATGATTGTCTCCACTATTTTGCTGCTGGCGGTTTCGTTTCTGTTTCTTCTGCTGGCAGCCAGACGGATCAATCCGATGATCAGAAGGCGGGTGAAAACGCATGGACGAAAAAAAGTATCTGATCGGACAGCTTGACAGGTGGAAACGGCGTATCCGTCTGGCGCGGCTTTTGGATTGCGGGACGATAGGGGCGGCGGCCGGCGGAGGGGCGGCGCTTGTCTGCGAAGCGGCGGCGCTTGTATATCCGTTTTATGAAGCGCATCTGGCGGCCGGGTTGTGCTTTGCGGCCGGGCTGCTGATCGGCGTTTTGTACGCTCTCTGTAAAAGGGGCGGACGGATGCAGGCCGCCAGGCGGCTGGATTCGTTTGGACTGCAGGAACGCATGGTCACGGCCTGCGGACAGCTGGACAACGAGGATACCCTGTCCCGGCTGCAGAGAGAGGATGCGGTGCGTCATTATAAAAAGATGTACGACAAAATACGGATCCCCCTGCGGCCGCAGAAGCGTCATCTGCTGGCGCTTCTTTTGGCAATTCTGGCGACCGCAGGGGCGGCCTTCATTCCTTCTCCCGCACGGGAGAGGGCGGCGCTTTTGCAGGAAATAAAGGAGCAGGCCGGGCAGGAGAAGGAAACCCTGGAGAATCTTTTAGAGGCTCTGATGAAAATAGAGGAGGAGGCCCTTTCCGAGGAGCAGAAAGAGCGGCTCAGAGAGCTTTCGGAAGCGCTGGCGCTCTCCGGTGAAGAGCTGGCGAAGGCAAATTCCCGGGAAAGCCTGCAGGCGGCAATGGACCGCCTGGCCTTTAAGTACGGGCAGACGGCCCAGACGCTTGAAAGCCTGGCAGGCACGCTTGAAAATCCGCAGGCGGCAGGACTGGCGGATGCCCAGGCATTCGCTAAGGCGGCCGCGGATGCGAGCGGGCGGCAGACGGCGCAGGCCGGGACCGGTTCGGAGGGGAAAGACAGTCCCGGGAGCGGCGAAGGCGCCGGCGATCAGGACGGTTCCGGGAGCGGGGAAGGATCCGGCGACGGCGAAGGCTCCGGAAACAAGGACGGAAGCGGCGACGGAGACGGCGAAGGCTCGGGCGGTAAAACCGGAGACGGAAGCAACGGGGAGGCGGGAGACGGCAGCGGAGACGGAAACGGCGCCGGAGAAGGTTCCGGAGAGGGAGGCGGCGCTGGCAGCGGAGAGGGCTCCGGAAATGGAGACGGTTCCGGTTCCGGTGACGGAAACGGTGCAGGACGCGGAACCGGGAGCAGCGAGCTGCTCCATGATTATGTCAGCATCCCGGCCAATATCGGCAATGACGAGGCTTTAACCGGAGAGAAAAACGGCGGCGAGGATTCGGATTACTACCGGGCGCAGAACGGGCTGGCCTGGGAAGGGGAGCATGTGGATTATAACGCCGTTATCGGTGAATATGCCGACCATGCCTATGAGGGACTTGCAAACGACCGCTATCCGAGCGGCATGGAGCCGGTGATCCGGAATTATTTTGAGAGCTTAAACCAGTAGAAGGAGGAGACACCACAATGTCACAGATCGAAGCGGTTCAGCAAAAGCTTTGGGAATGCGAGCAGGAAATCGGGCGGGGAATTATCGGACAGAGGGAGGTGATCCGCCAGGTAATGCTGGCGCTGCTTTCAGGCGGCAACGTCCTTCTGGAGGGGATGCCGGGCCTGGGAAAAACAATGCTGGTGCGCACGATCGGCCAGGTATTTGATCTCTCGTTTAAGAGGATCCAGTTTACGCCGGATCTGATGCCGAGCGATGTGACAGGCACCAATGTCATGGTCAAGGAGGAGGGGAGCAGCCGCTTTCAATTTGAGCGGGGGCCGATTTTTGCCCATCTGGTGCTGGCCGACGAGATCAACCGCGCTACGCCCAAGACCCAGTCGGCCCTTTTGGAGGCGATGCAGGAGCACACGGTGACGGTGGGGACGCAGAGCCATTGCCTGGAGGAGCCTTTTTTGGTGCTGGCGACGCAGAACCCGATTGAGCAGGAGGGGACATACCCGCTGCCGGAGGCGCAGCTGGACCGCTTTTTGCTGAAAATACTGGTGCGCTTTCCCAGCCGCGAGGAGCTGCGCGGGATCGTGGATTTGACAGAAGGACAAACGCCGCCGCAGATTTGCCGGCGGATCGGGCGGGAAGAGCTTCTAACGGCGCGAGAGCTGATTGGACAGCTTCCGATTGCCGGGCCGGTGATGGACTATATTCTGGACCTGGTGATGGCGACCCACGAGGAAAACGTATATATCCGGGAGGGCGCCAGTCCCCGCGCGGCCCAGGCTATGATCCGTGCGGCCAGGGCCCGCGCTTTTTTGGAAGGAAGGCTGAACGTTTCCTTTGAGGATGTGAAACATGTGGCCTTTCCGGCGCTGCGCCATCGAATTCTGTTAAGCTTTGACGCGATTTCGGAAGGAATCACGGAGGATGCCGTCATTGGCCGGATTTTAGAAGCAAAGGAAAAGGATCTCTATGCTTGACGCGACATTTTATGATACTCTTTCCCGCCTGCAGCTGCGGATGATCCATAAGAGCAGCCGCAGCCTGGCCGGCAGCCGCAGGTCGCTGCAAAAGGGGCAGTCGGCGGAATTTTCGGATTTCCGGGAATACCGGCCGGGAGACGATCTGCGGCGGCTGGACTGGAACGCGTACGCCCGTCTCGACCGGCTCTATATCCGGGAGTATATGGAAGAAAAAGAGGCGGTGGTTTCGGTGCTCATAGATACCAGCGCTTCGATGGATTACGGCGTGTGCGGCAAGGCGGAGCTGGCGCGGGATTTGGCGGCGGCGGTCGGCTTTTTGGCGCTCAATCATATGGATCGTCTCTGCCTGTACGATCTGAAGGAGATGGAGAAGGGCCTCTCGGCCGGCGGGGGGCGGACCGCGTTTCCGCGCGTGCTTCACTGGCTGGAGAATCGGTCCTTCGGCGGCGAAGGGGATTTGCTGGAGGCCGCGCGCAAAATGCCGCAGCGCGGCCCCGGCATTACGATTCTGATCAGCGATTTCCTGCACCCGGATATGCTGGAGGAAGAAAAACAGCGCTACGAAAAGCTTTTGCGGTATCTGGCCTATTGCCGGCAGCGCCCGGTGATATTGCATACCATGGCTCCGGAAGAGCTTCGCATCCCATGGGAGGGGGCAAGGAACTTAATCGATGCCGAAACGGGCGAGCGTCTGCGCTTAACGGTGGATAAAAAGGCCGTAAGCCAGTATGAAGGGCAGCTTGCCCGTCTGATTGAGCGGATGAAAAAGGGGTGCGCGGCATCGCAGGGCGCGTATGTGCTCTGCGATGCGGGAAGGGACCGAAAAAGGCTTATATTTCAGGATTTAAGGGTGATCTATGATATTTGAAAGTATGTGGCCGTTAGCCTGCCTGCTGGCGGTGCCGGTTGTGATTCTTTTTTATTTGCTCAAGCCCCGGGGGAAGGATACGCGGGTTTCTTCGACGCTTTTGTGGGAAAAATGGTTCCGGAATCAGCAGTCAAAAACATTTCTGGAAAAGTTTGTGCAGAATATCCTGATGTATGTGCAGATTTTGATCCTGCTTCTGATGGTGCTGGCCCTGATGTCGCCCTATCTGCGAAAGCCGGGGGGCGGCCGGGAACAGGCGGTGCTTGTATTTGACACGAGCGCCAGTATGCAGCACGACGCGGGAAACGGGCGCACACGCCTGGAGGAAGCGGCGGCGCAGGCGCGCGATCGGATTGCATCCTCGGAAGGGACCGCCTTTTCTGTGGTGGCCGGCGATTGTACGGGGACGGATTTACTGGCCGTGGGAGTCACGGATCCCGCTCTTTTGTACGCGGCGCTGGATCGCCTTACGTGCTGTGACGGACCGGGCAACCTGCCGGAAGCGGAAAACGTGGTGGAAGCGTTGATCGACGGAAGCAAAGAAGAGACGGCCGGTGAAGGCGGAGCAGACAGCGAGAAAACCGCGGCGCAGGTGATCGTCTTTACGGACGGGATCGGCGCGCAGGAAGCGGGGGGATTTTCCCGCTTCGCGGGCGCGCAGGTGCAGGTGCTGGGAGAGAGCGTTTCGAATGTAGCCAATCGTTTTCTCTCCTATGTGGAAGAGAGCGAAGGGGAAGAAGCCGGGGATGAGGCCGGCGGCCGGCTCATCCGCTGTGCGGGAAGCCTTACGAACTATAGCGATTTCCAGGCAACGATGGAGCTGAGCCTCTACGAGGGAGAAAAGCTGATCGCGGTCCGCCCGGTGACGCTTGCGGCCGGAGAAACGGCGCTCTGCTTTTTTGACGCGTTTGCGTGGCGGGGAGAAGCACTCAGAAGCGAATTGAGCTCTATTTGCTTTGACGGAAGCGATGCGTCGGATTCGCTGGCGGGCGATAACACAGCCTACGCGATCGAAGTTCAATCGAGTGAAATAGATGCCGTCCTCATCGGAAAAGGCAATCTCTATCTGGAAAAGGCGTACCAGGCGGCGACCGGGGAGAGCCTGCCGCGGGTGCAGGTGTCGGAGAGCTTGCCGGCGTCGCAGGAGGGGCCGGGAGAGGCAGGGACAAACCGGTCGGAGGATGCGCCGCCTGTTTGGATTTGCGACGCCGGCACGGAGACGGTCTTGCCGGACGGCGTGAGCGGCCTGTTATTTGAGGACGGTCGAAACCGATCGGGGACGGCCGAAAACGTGCTGCTTACGGTGAGCGGCTGCGACTTGACGGCCGGGCTTTCTTCGTTTGCGATCGGCGTGAATGAGACGAATCTGTATGATGTTCCGGCCTGGGGGACAGGCTTTCTTTGGGCCGGGGATCAATGCGCCGGCTATTATGGCACGCACGACGGTGTGAAGGAGGTAGTGGTCGGTTTTGACATCCGTGAATCGGATTTTCCCCTGAAGGCGGAATTTCCGGTGTTTCTTTCGCAGGCGCTTCAATTTTTAAGCGACACGTCCCTTCTGGCGGAGAATCTGTATACGGCGGGAGAGACGGTCCTGTTCCATCCGCAGGCGGATTGGGAGGCAGATTTGCCGGAAGTACCGACCGAGAAGGCCGGTCTGTATGAAGTAAACGGCGGTGAGGAAGGCCGCAGCGAGTTTTATGTAGTGCGTTTTGCCACGGACAGCCAATCCGACGGACGGATTACGGCGGACGGCGTTGTGCTTGGCGAAACGGCGGAGCCGGGCGGTCGTCTGATTCAGAAACCGTTGCGCCGCGCGATAATCGGGTTGATCCTGCTTTTGCTTTTGGGGGAGTGGGTCTTGTACCGTCGCCAGATGAGCGGAGGCAGCCGTTTTTACCTCGGGATACGCATTGTGGGCGCGGCGCTGCTTGTGTCGGCGCTTTTTGGCGTGAGCGTGAGTTGGCGCAGCCATCGCAACACGACGGTTTTCCTGGTGGATTTGTCAAACAGCAACGGGACCAACCGTCAGGCAATGGAGGAATATCTGGATCAGGCGCTTGAGGCCATGCCGGCCGGGAACCAATATGGGATTGTAACGTTTGGAAAGGATTCCATGGTAGAGCAGTTTTTGACGCAGGAGGATTCCTTTTCCCATATTTTGTCGCTGCCGGACCAGACGGCGACCAACTTTGAGGCGGCGCTCTCAAAGGCACTGTCCATGCTGCCGTCCGGCGGCGCCGGCCGGGTCGTATTTTTAACCGACGGGAAGGAGACGAGAGGGGAGCTGGAGCGGACCGCGCCGGCGCTTTTGTCCGGGCAAACGGAGCTGCTGGCGGTCTTGTTTGAGACGGCGCAGGGGGACGACGCATATGTGGAGGAGGTGGAGCTGCCCGCGTATCTGTACCAGGGGGATGCCTATACCATGACCGTGACGGTCGTAAGCAGCTATGAAACCGATGCCCGGCTGCGGATTTTGGCGGGAACGGCGGAGGCTGTGTCCTATGACGTCCATCTGCGCCGCGGCACGAACCGTTTTCAGTTTCAGCAGACCGTGACGGGCGAGCAGGCGGAGAGCCTTACGGTGCGGGTCGAGGCGCCGGGGGATACATGCCCTGAAAACGACGGCTATCACGCTTACGCGGCGGTGGATTCGCTGCCGCGGATTCTGCTTGTCCGTGGTACGAACGAGGACAGCAGCCAGTATGAAAACGTACTGCGCAGTGCCAACTGCCATTACGAGACGGTGTCCGCGCGCCAGGCTCCGGATACGCTTGCGGATTTGCTGGAGTTTAGGAGCATTGTGCTGGAAAATGTATTTCTGACCGATTTGCCGGAAGGGTTTTTGGAGCAGATTGAAACCTATGTGAAGGATTATGGCGGCGGACTGGTCTGTTTGGGCGGAGAGGACAGCTATGCGCTGGGCGGTTATCGGGACAGCGTGCTGGAAACGGTGCTGCCGGTAGAGATGGAGCTGCGGGGCGTAGAGGAGGTTCCGGTGACGGCCATGATTATGGTAATCGATCATTCCGGCAGTATGAGCATGGACGCGGGCAGCGGGGCCACCAATCTCGATTTGGCGATTACGGCGGCGCAGATGGCGGTTGACCAGATGCGCAGTACGGATTATGTGGGAGTACTGACCTTTGACGATACCTATAGCTGGGTGGTGGAGCCGGTGCAGGCATCGGATAAAGAAACCATTAAGGAACAGATCGCGGCAGTCGCCGAAGGCGGCGGCACTACGATCCGTCCGGCTCTGAAGGAAGCGCTTGCCGGGGCGGCCGGGTGCGCCGCCGATATACGCCATGTCGTCCTCTTAACCGACGGGCAGGGCGAAAGCAGCAATTACCGGGAGATTACAAGCGCTTATAACGATGCGAAGGTCACGCTTTCTACGGTGGCGGTGGGCAACGATTCGGACAAACGGCTTTTGAAACGGCTGGCCGAAAGCTGCGGCGGGCGTTATTATTATTCGGATCTGGCCTCAGATATCCCGAAAATCTTTGCGCAGGAAGTATTCCTGAGCGGGGATACCTATTTGCAAAACGGTACGTTTAGCCTGGCGGTAAGCGGCGGCAGCGATATCACCCGCGGTCTGTTTGCGGACGGCTGGCCGGCCCTTTACGGCTATGTCAGCGCTACGCCGAAAAGCGTTTCGCAGGTGCTGATTGCCTCGGAAAAGGACGATCCGGTACTCACGGTGATGCAGTATGGATTGGGCCATACCGTAGCCTGGAACAGCGACGTGACTAACCGCTGGACGGCCGGCTATGCGGGAGAGGATGATTATGTGCAGCTGTGGAAGCGGATTCTCGATTATAGCGTCGGCAATACGGCAATCGGTGAGGACTCGGTGGACGTAAGGACAGCCGGCGGCGTGACCAGCGTGGTGTATCAGGCGGCGGAATATGGAGAGCAGACCCGCGTGGAGGCAGTCTATACGGATCCGGAGGGGAATACCTGGACGCAGCCGCTTCCGGCCACGGCGCCGGGACAATACGAAACAAAGCTGCCGACGGAGCTTACGGGGATTTATCATCTTAGCATACGCCGGACGGACGACGGCGAGGTTACCGGTATGCTGACGACCGCGGCGGCGGTACAGTATGCGGATGAATATAAGTTTGGTATCGATTCCACGGGCTTTGTGCGTTTTATAGACCGCTACGGCGTAATGCTTTCCCGGGAAGAGGACGTCTGGCAAAACAGAGGACGGGCAGGAGAAGAACGGTATGACTTGACGAAATGGCTGCTTTTGCTGGCTCTTTTGTGGTTTGTCGCGGACGTTGCGGTACGCCGTTTTGAGTTTCGGCCGCAGGGGAGCGGGATATATCGCCGGCTCCTGGAAAGACGGCGGATGCCAAGCGAAAAAGGGGCAGAAGGGCCGGAGAATACGGAGGCCGGCCGGGACGAAGCGGCGGGCAGAGGGGCGAATGAGCCGGAGCGTAAGAAGGCGGGGGCTAAACGGCCAAAAGGCGCGGAAGCGGCCTTGGATACGTCGGCGCTTTTGAGGAAGAAAGGGCAGAGAAGCGGGGGCGGCGGGCATTGAGATGCGCTGTGAGGATGAGAATATGTGCGCGATACGTTCGCGGAAATCGCGGAAAATATTGGTTGACAACAGAGAAGGGATGTTGTATGATAAATGCGCCCGGGTAAGGGGCTTTTGCCTGGGCGTATTTGCTGCCAGGCCGGGGACATCTGGCCGGCGGCTCGCAGGTACGGCGTGTGGCTCAGTTTGGTAGAGCGTTCGGTTAGGGACCGAGAGGTCGCAGGTTCGAATCCTGTCACGCCGATTGTTAAAAGAGAATGGGCTGGGATATCCTGGCTCATTTTTATTATCGAAATACTATGGAAGCAATCCCTTTTTTATATTACGCGGTTGGGCTATATCTAAAAAACGTTCTATTAGACGTAAGACAGCTAAATTTTCATGGGGATTTTTATTGTAAACGGGAGAAGATTTTTGTATAATAAGGTATAGTAAAAGATATTTTTTGTTATTGAGTTAAGGATGCGTCAAGAAACATATCTTCACTTTTATAAAATGGTTAAAGCGAGGAGACAGAATGGCAGAAAATACACCGAAACGAAAGATGCAAGACAGTGTATTTACAAACTTGTTTCAGGATAAAAAATATTTACTTCAGTTATATAAGGCTCTCCATCCGGAGGATGAAGATGTGACAGAGGAAGAAGAAGATTACGGGGATGAGGAATATGACGGGGAGGACGAAGAAGATT
>CANSWW010000077.1 GCA_947650845.1 uncultured Lachnospiraceae bacterium | reverse complement strand
ATAATAATGGCGCAAGTATTCCACGATTGCATCATCGCTGCGACGCTCCTCCATGCAGGCGTAGCAGGCCTGCAATAAAAGCGTGTTGCGCCCGAAAAGCTGCTCGACGCAGACTCGCGAACACAGCTTCAACAGGCTGGAGGGCTTCAGCTCCTCATATCCGTAACGCTCGATCAACGAAAACGCACGGTCGCAGAAATCTTCTTCGATCAGCGCTTCGGTCATCGCCAGCACGTCCTCCCGGGACGCGTATTTATCATTGAGCCGTAGCAGGCGGGCTCCCCGGCCGCTCCACTCCGCCGTCTCTGCGTCCTTTGCAATCTCCTGCGGATCGCCCGTAAAGGTCGCCGCTACAATCCGTGCCGTCAGCTGGCGGCTAAACAGCTCTCGTAACGAGGATTGCCCCAGCACGCGTTCATACAGCTCCAGCGCGTCCTCATCCCTGCGGTCCTCGTCCATCGCCCGACGGCAGCGATGGATCAGCAGGCAGGCATCGTCCGGGCACAGCTCATAGCACCGCTCTTCCAATTCCCGGCTCTCAAGCAGCCGGCGGCTGGAATAGACGCCGCCCGCATAGCGATTGCCGTAGGTATCCTGAAACAGGATGCGGCAGCGATCCGAATAGAGGCTTACGATCGCCTTACCGTCTTTTAAAACCGCCGTCTCCTCCCTGCTCCATTCTTCATAGGAAAGGACCACCTGTTCCCAGGCCCGGTTTTCACAGCTGATCTGCGTACAGTACAAAAGCCGCGCCACTGCCGCCGCCAGCTTCTCATCCAGCATCCCGGGCGGCATCATTTTTTCATACAGCCTTGCCAGCTGACGGCTCATATGGCCTGCGAAGGCCTGCTCCCTGGCAAAGTCCTCCATCTGCCTGGCAAAGCTCTCATACGTCGGAGTTCCCGGCTCAAAATGGGCCAGCACATTGTCATAGAGCACGGCCCGGCTGCGGTCGTCCAGCGTATTCGTATAGGAGAAATACAAATAAATCTCCTGCGGCAGCTCTCCCTCTCTCTCCTCCGGCAGGGAATACAGATAATATTCATACAAACGGGTCAGGCGCACATCAAGCCCCACTCCCATCTCATACCAGAAAAAGTACTCCGGGCCCTTGCGGTTGCCCTGGATCAGCACACGGCAGATCGCGGCGACCAGCTCCGTATCCTCATAGCGCTCCGCCAGCATCGTCAAAAGCCGGTAATAAGACGGCCGAAATCCTCTTTCTTCCTCTGACAAGAGGGCGATCCGCACCGCCAGCTCGCGGCCGATCATCCCCTTCCTGGCTCCGAATAAAAGCGCCTGCAGCTCAAAAGCCCCGATCCGGCCGATTAAGAGCGGCTGTGCGGCAAACAACCGGCACGCCGCCAGGTAAAGGAACGGGCTGCGGCAGCCCCTGTCAAAGAGGGCCCGCATCTCCTCCAGCGTCGCCAACGGATTCTCCTGCTTGGTTTCATCCGATAAAAGCAGCAGAAAGTATACGGTCTGGCTTGGATGTTCCCCTTCATAATAAAAGTGCAAAATCCGCACCAGCTGCTCCTTCTCCTCCTCCGATTCCGAATGGAGACTGCGCAGATAATAGTAGTAACAGTAGGCGTCGATCTCCTCGCGCCGCTTGGCCAGAACGCGGTCTTTGATATCCGCCAAGAGCAGGCCGGCCTTCTCCCGCTGGCCCGCCATCAGATATACTTCAATATGGAACAGCTGCAGCATGTCCGGCGCGTCAAACGAATCCCTTAAACGCGCCAGCTCCGTCAGCATGCTGTTGACCAAAAGGTTGCTGCGGAAATCCTTGGCACGCATCTCCACATAATATCGGAAAAAGCGCTGGTAGGCATCCCGGTACTCCCGCCTGTGACGGCGCTCAGGGGCCCCCTCGGTCTGTGTCACCACGATCTCAACCGCAAAGCGCTGATAGGCGGTGGCGATGGTAATCCGTCCGTAATTCGTTCCGCCGTGCAGCATCGAAGGATGCAGCGTATACCGAAGCACACAGGCCTGGTCCTCAAACGAATCCTCCGTTACCAGCCGGCTTTCCAGCTCGATAAAGGGCGCGTCCGTCTCCACGCGGGCATTCACGGCTCCCCAGGTATTCTTCTCAATCCGGATGCCGTCATACAAATCCTCCTGCGGATCGCAGACATAGCGCTTTTTCTCGTCCACCGACAGACGAAGCTGTTCTTTTGCGCCGCAGCCGGTCAAAAACTCCTCCAGAGCCCCCCGCCGGTCCCCGCGGCCGTACAGGCCGTGGTACAGCGCCGCAAACGCCGGCTGCTGCATAAACGGAAGCGTCAAAAAACTGCTGTTCTCAAAAATTGCCAGCGCCACGTCAAACTCCTGGCGCGCCAGATCCGCAAAGGCTTCGATCGTGCGGATCCGCTCGTAAGCGGTCTTACCCACGGGCACGGTCATCTCAAACCGATAGGGAATCTCCCGTTCTCCCCCATTGGTCACCAGATAAAAACGTCCCTCAATCCGGTCGCCGGGACGCAGGCCGCCCGTCTCCACCTCGTAAGGAACCGTCACGGACGGGGCCGCGAACTGTTCCGTAAAAAGATGGACACGGCGGTGCGAAGAATACAAAAGCCCCTTCATGGGCTCCCGATTCTCCTCCTGCAGCACAAACTCCCCTTTATAATTCTGCCCCACCGCCAGGCTGATACAGATTTCTTCCTGGCTCACCAAAAGCCTCAGCGGATGATCCGCCTGTTTCCCCTGGGCCAGCAGCGTGATCTGTTCCTTCAAATGCTTTCCCCTCACTTGTCGCCATGTTGATTCAGTAAAATACTTTTTTTATTGTATCACATTCGACAAAATCCTGCATTATAAATTTACGCCAATTTTAGAGGATTTTATTTTTCTTCGCGAAGCGTTTTCAGCCACTGCCCGATCCGCTTTTCCTCCCCCATTTCGGTAGGTTCGTAAAAACGGCTCCCGACAAGCTCGTCCGGCAGGTACTGTTGCTTGACATAATGGTTCGGGAAATTGTGGGCATATAAATAGCCCGTCCCATGCCCCAGCCCGGCCGCCCCTTTATAATGGGCGTCCTGCAAATGCGGCGGAATCGTACGGATGCGGGTGTTTTTCACGGCCTCCATCGCCGCGGACACGGCGTTGCAGGCGGCGTTGCTCTTAGGCGCGCTTGCCACATAGGTGACGGCCTGCGACAGAATAATCTGCGCTTCCGGCATCCCGATCCTCTCCGCTGCCTGCGTGGCGGCCACCGCGACCACAAGCGCCTGCGGGTCGGCATTCCCTACGTCCTCCGACGCGCAGATCATGATACGGCGGGCAATAAATTTGATATCCTCGCCGGCGTTCAGCATCCGTGCCAGATAGTAGACCGCCGCGTCGGGATCCGACCCCCGCATGCTTTTAATGAAGGCGGAAATCGTATCGTAATGATTATCCCCTTCCTTGTCATAGCGTACGGCCCGCCGCTGGATACACTCTTCGGCCACCGGCAGCGTCACATGAATCAGACCGTCCGCGCTTCTCTCGGTCGTCAGTACCGCCAGCTCGATGGCGTTTAACGCCGCCCGCGCATCCCCGTCCGCCATGTCCGCCAGAAACCGGCAGGCTTCTTTTGAGAGCTCGGCCCGGAAGCTTCCCAGCCCTTTTGCCTCATCCGTCACCGCCCGCTCCAAAAGCGCTTCCACCTCCGCCTGTTCTAACGGCTTCAGCTCAAAGATCACCGAACGGGACAGGAGCGCGCCGTTGACCTCAAAGTAGGGATTCTCGGTGGTCGCTCCGATCAGGATTACGGTTCCGTCCTCCACAAAGGGCAGCAGGTAATCCTGCTGCGCCTTATTAAAACGATGAATTTCGTCCACGAACAGAATGGTTTTTTGCCCGTACATGCCCCGGAGCTCCTTGGCTTTTGCCACAATCGCTTCCATTTCCTTTTTGCCGGAGACCGTGGCGTTGATCTGCGTAAACTCCCCCTTGGTCGTATTGGCGATCACATGGGCCAGCGTCGTCTTACCGGTCCCCGGAGGCCCGTACAGAATCAGGGAGCTGAGCTTGTCCGCCCGGATCGCGCGGTAGAGCATTTTGTCCCGGCCGATGATATGCTGCTGTCCTACCACCTCTTCCAGAGTCGTCGGCCGCAGTCTGGCCGCCAGCGGGGCCTCCTTCTCCTGATTCGTTTCCCGCATATAGTCAAATAAATCCATCATAGTTCCCCCCGTATTTATTTTCCGTAAATATTTTCACGGATATAGGCCTTATTGGCTTCAAAATCCACCTCCAGCACCGCCATACCGCGAATTTTGGCGTTTTGGTAGCTGCCCTTTATCGGGATGCTGCTCTGTACCATATCATAGCTTAGCAGATTGACAAGCTGCAGGCTCAGCTCCCGGCACTCGCTCTCGGTCAGATTGGTCGTCAGGTTCGGCAGCAGGCCGCCTAACAGGCCCATCGGGTTGGTCAAAAGCGCCTTCGGCGCTTTGCGCATCACGGCCGACAGCACCTCGCGCTGCCGCTCGGTGCGCCCGAAGTCCGTCCCGATATAGCGGATCCGGCAGTAGGCCAGCGCCTGCGGTCCGTTTAGATGCAGCGTCCCGATCGCCATGTTGTCCAGATAATCCGTCCCCTCCGGCCTTCCCTCCAGCGCGTTGTACTCGGTCAGATAGCCGTTTACATACTGCACCTCTTCATTGGTCAGGTCCAGATCAACCCCGCCGACCGCATCCACGACCCCCGCAAACGCCTGGAAATTCACCAGGATATAGCGATTGACCTCCAGGTCAAAATTCTGTTCCAGTGTCTCAAGCAGCAGCTCCGGCCCGCCGAAGGAGTAGGCCGCGTTCAAGCGGTTGCCCTCATGACCCGGGATCTCCACGTAGATATCCCGCAAAAGCGACATCATGTGAATCGTCTTGGTCCTCTTACTGATCGACAATAAAATCATCGCGTCCGATCGCCCGTCCTCTCCCTGTGAGCGGGAATCGTTGCCGATCAAAAGGATGTTGATCACGCCGTCCTCTTTCAGCGGCTGTGCCGCCAGCGCGGGTATTTCCTCATACCGCATCATCGTGTACACGCGTCCCACCGCGAAATACCAAAGACCGCCGACCAGTACGCACAGGATTAGCAAAAACAGCAACAGACGCTTTAAGAACGATTTCTTTTTGCGCTTTTTCCTGGGGCGGGGAGAGGAAAGCCGGCGCTCTTCTTCGTAGTCGTTTTCCGGCTCATCTTCGTAGGCATTCGTATAGTCGTCCTCGTAGTCGTCGTAATCGTCCGCATAGTCGTCCTTGTAAGCGCCTCTTTGGCGTGTATCACGATCCCGCTCATGCGGATCCGGCCGGCGCCTTTTCGGCGGCTGAGTGGATTTGGCGGCCGGGCGGCCGGACTGCGGACGGGATGAGCCGGCGGTCGGGCGCCTGGACTGCGGACGGGATGAGCCGGCGGTCGGGCGCCTGGGCTGCGGATGAGACGAGCCGGCCGGCGAACCGCCTTGCTCCCGCCTTATCCTTTGCCGTTCCCCCGGTATCATATCCGTCTTAATCTCAAATCCGTCCTGGCCGCCTCTCGCTTTTTCCTCCGGCCAGCCGGAAAATACGCTATCCTCTCGAAGCTCGTACGTTTCCTGTTCCAAAAAGGCTTCCAGCCCTTGCTCAATCTGTTCAATCTCCTGATCCGGATTTTCGTTCATATATATTTCTCCCCTTCTATCTATCAAACACAGGCCTCTTTCGTAATGCCTATCATAATATCACAGATAGAAAGCTCTTGTAAACAAAATTAAAAAAAGCGTAAAGGAAAACGCAGGATTTCTTCAGATGTTACAAAACGAGCCGGCTTAAACCGACCCGTTTTTAGTCCAAAAGAAGTTCGTCCACCCGCACGAATTCATAGCCCTTTTCCTGCAACGCATCAATAATCTGAAAGGCCGCCTCCACCGAGGTCTTGTACACATCATGCAGGAGTATGATGTCGCCGTCCTTGGCTTTATTTACAACCGCCTTTACTACGGCGTCAGTATTTTGTAACTTCCAGTCCAGAGGATCCACACTCCACAGCACGACCCGCATGTCCGTTAAGCAGTCCAGCGCTTCCGGCCAGGAGCCAAACGGCGGCCGCACATAGCTGATCTTCTGGCCGCAAATCCCTTCCAGCAGGGTATTGGTTTTTCCGATTTCCTCACAGGCCTTTTCATCGGAAATTTTTGTCAGCTGCACATGGCTGTAGGTATGGTTTCCAATCAGATGCCCGTCCTCCGCCATCCGCTCTATCAACGCCTCCTGCCCCTCCGCATTGACCCCGATCAGAAAAAAAGTCGCCTGAACCCCGCGCTCTTTCAGTCCGTCCAGCAGCCGTTCCGTATAAGCGGGATGCGGCCCGTCGTCAAACGTCAGCGCCACGACGGGCGCGGACCCATCCATCCGCCCCGGTGCGTCCGCCGGAAAAGCCGCCCGCCCGCTCTTTTGCCATAACAGCCCCATAAGTACAAACAGTCCCATTCCAAACAACAACGAAAAAAATTTCCTGTGCATTTTTCCCGTCCGTATACTGCCTTATCCCTATAGTCTATGGGCGGCGGCCCGTATTCATGCCGGCACTTCACAGCGCATGCCGGTATTTCCTCTGCCGGGCCGCATCCGGGCCCCATGGCCGGCTATTTCTCTTCGTACTTCCCGGTTTTCTCACCGATTGTCAGCACGCCGCCCTCCGGCCGGTAGACAATCTTGACATAGGCCGACACCTTTTCACAGCCGTTTTTCACCGCCACCAGCTGGCAGTTTTTTACGACCTCCATCAACTCGTTGTAATCGTCTCCCTCAATTGTTGTCTCGAAGGGGCCCACCATATAGGACAGTCCGGTGCTGCGAATATAGGCGATCACCGCGTCTACGATTTTCAACATCTGCTCCTGATCCTGCACCGCCGGCAGTACTTGAATTGCCACACTTGCTCTCATTTTTCCTCCTTTTCGCCCGTGTTCTCACGGTCCTTTATGTACTTTTAGAGTATCCTATTCCCATACGCATTCCGCCCCGGCAAAATCCTCAATAAACGCATTACAGACCGCGCGAATTTGCGCCTCGGCCTCTCCCTGAGACGCATCCCGCACGCCTACTACATAATACCCGGCCGCGCGGGCCGTACAGACAGCATGATACGCGTCCTCAAACACCAGTGTGTTTTCCCGGCTCCCGCCGAGGCGCGCGGCCGCCCGGTCAAATATTTCCGGTGAGTTCTTGCCGCTACCGCACTCGCCGCAGTCTAAGACAAATGAAAAATAATCCCAAAGCCCCAGCCGTTTGAGAGCCGGCTCGGCGATTCCGGCATCCGACGCCGTCGCAATACACATCTCTACGCCGGCCTTTTTCAAGCGTTCTAAAAACGTCCGAATTCCCGGCTTTTCCTGGATTTCCTCCGCATAGGCCCGTCGCAAAAGCGCATACACCTCGCCGACAATCTCCTCGCTCGTTTTGTCGATGCCAAATTCATTCCGAAAATACTCGGCCCCCTCCTCCATCGTAAGTCCCGCCAAAATCCGTCCCAAATCCGCCGGCGGCGTAAAGCCGCGGCTTCTCAAATACCGTGCCCCCAAATCTCTCCAATACGGCATGGAATCCAGCAGCGTCCCATCCATATCAAAAATAGCGTATGGATACCTCATTTGTCTCCTCCTTCCCCAGGGCCGGCTCCTGCCTCCGGCCACCTGCTTATCTTGGCAAGCAGGTTCAAATGCTGAGGTGTCAGCAGGCTTACCGCGTCGATTAAGTGCATGCCAAAGGTCATCGTGCCGCCGCCTTCTACCGCCGTCTTTTCATAGGCCAGCGAACCGCATACCTTCATCATCGCAGCCGCCGCGGCCGCCGCTTCAAAAAGGCAGTCCGGATTTTGCGGGGAAGTTGTCTCACTCTCAAAGCGGCCGCCCACGCTCTGCGGACTCTTCGCGGCCGCCGCCCCCAAAAACGCCCCCAAAAGCGCGGCCGACATACAGCCGGTCCCCGTCACCCGCGCCATCAGCGGATGACCGCCGCGCAGGAGCACCGCCTCACTTCCATCCGCCACCACATCGACCGGACCGGATACGGCGACGACACAGCCCAGGCGGCGGCTCACGGCCTGAGCCATTGCCGCCGTCTCCCCCACTGTTTCCTCGGTAATCTGTTCCGTCCTGCATACATCTACCCCCGCCGCCCGGCTATGCCCTGTCGCGATATAGCGAATTTCCGAAACATTTCCCCGAATGGCCTGGAATTGAATTTCTTCCGTCAAACGGGCAAAGGTCTCTCGGCGAAAGGCAGAGCCGCTCACGCCTACCGGATCCAGGATCACCGGATGTCCCAGCTCATTGCTGCGCCGCCCCGCCAGCAGCATTGCCTCCACGTCGTTTACCGTTCCCATATTCAGTACCAGCGCATCGCTGCCCTGCGTAATCTCCTCCGCTTCTTTCACATGATGGGCCATAACCGGCCGCCCCCCGCAAGCCAGGATGATATTGGCGCATCCATTGACCGTCACAAAATTCGTAATGCAGTGAACCTGCGGTTCTTTCTCCATTACCTGTTGAAGATACTTTCCTAAATCCAGCGTTTTCGACATAAATCGTTTTCCTCCTTATTCCCCCGCATCCTCTTTCAGCCGCCGCAAAAGTCCCGTCCTCTCAAACGTTTTTAAAAGCACACAGGCTATTCCGGCTCCCAGCGCCGAAGAGGGCACATAGGCTGGCACAAACGTCCAAAACGGCGTCTCAGCGGGCAGCCCATAGAATTGTACCATAAACGGGTAAACAAGCAAAGCGCCCAGGATGCCCGTGCCAAAAATTTCTCCCGCGACCGCCGCCCACAGCTTTTTGGTCCGACGGTACAAAAGGCCTGCCAGAAACGCGCCGACCACGGCGCCGATCAGTGCCTGAATGGTGCGCCCGCCCAACAGCATGCGTAAAAGCCCCGTAACCGCCGCACTGGCCAGCCCCCACCATGGGCCCAAAAATACGGCCCCCAGCACATTAAACAAATGCTGGAACGGCGCCATGCGGGGAAAGTACACAAACGTGCTGCACACATAGCTCAGGCAAGCCAGCATGGCTGCCAGTACCATCTTTTTTACATGCGTTCCTCTTGCGTGAATCATTCTTGTTCTCCTTTGCTTTGGTGTATAAACAAAAACGGCATAAAAAGGATTGCGCCCGCGGTGGTGCACCCCTTTTTATGCCGTCTCAGGTATAAAAGTTACGTGTTGCCTCTCTATATCATTTTCAGATTGCTTTACTTATGTATCTCCAGCCAAAACGTATGGTCTAACGGGCCGCTCCCATGGCCTAAATCCAGGCCGGCCCGCAGTGCGCCGGAGATATATTCCTTCGCCCGCCGCACGCTGTCCGGCATTCCATATCCCTGCGCCAGATTGCAGGCAATCGCCGAGGAAAGCGTACAGCCCGTTCCATGCGTGTTCTCGTTCTCAATCCGCTCTCCATAAAACCAGCGGCCGCCCTCCTGCGTGTACAAAAAATCATTGGCGGTATTTTGCTCGTGACCGCCTTTAATCAGGATCGCGCCTGCATAATCCGCCGCGATTCTCCTTGCCGCCCTCACCATATCCTCCGGCGAGCGGATCAAAAGGCCGCTTAAGACCTCGGCCTCCGGGATATTAGGCGTGATAATGTCCGCCAGCGGCAAAAGCCGCTTCATCAGCGCTTCGCAGGCTTCCTCCGCCATCAGCCGGCAGCCGCTCGTCGATACCATGACCGGATCCAGCACTATATTGGCCGGCCGGTACTTAGAAAGCGCCGCCGCAATTGTCTCGATCAGCGGAATGCCTGACACCATGCCGATTTTTACGGCATCCGGAAAGATATCGGTAAAAACGCAGTCCAGCTGCTTTTCTAAAAACGCCGGCGTTGACTCCAGCACCCCGTATACTCCGGTCGTATTCTGCGCCGTCAGCGCCGTAATAGCGCTCATCCCATACAGCTTGTGGGACGCAATGGTCTTTAAATCCGCCTGAATCCCGGCGCCGCCGCCGGAATCGCTGCCCGCAATTGTCAAAACGGTTTTCATCGTTTCCCTTCCCCCCCCGTATTCTCGGGGCATTACACCTTGCGGTGTCCTCTTCTTTATGTCGCTTTTATAGGCCTTTATGTTAATCGACCGCACAGCCCTCGCAAAAAATCTGCTTCAGCCGGCGGGCGGCCGCCTCGATGTCCGGCTGCGCGATCACCGACGACACGACGGCCAGGCCGTCAATCCCTCTGTCTCGGAAGTTCGCCGCGTTTCCCGGCCCGATTCCGCCGATTACTACAAGAGGAACCGACACAGCCGCCCGGATTTCTTGTAGTTGCTCCATACTGACCGCGCGGGTATTACTCTTGGTTCCGGTCGCATACATAGCGCCTACGCCCAGGTAGTCGGCTCCGTCTTTCACGGCCCGCACCGCCTCCTCCACCCGGGCGGTGGAAACTCCCAGAATTTTATCCGGCCCGAGAAGCGCCCGCACCGAGGACGCCGGCAGGTCAGATTGCCCGATGTGCACGCCGGCCGCATCGACAGCCAGGGCAATATCGACGCGGTCATTGACGATCAGCGGGATCCCCGCCCGGTCGGTAACCGCTTTGATCCGCACGGCCGTCTCATAAAATTCCCGGGAAGAGCAGTCCTTTTCTCTCAGCTGTATCAGTGTACAGCCGCCCCGGATGGCCGCCGTCACCGCATCCTCCAGAGTGGGCGTGCTCATCAGCCCCCGATCCGTGCATAGATACAGCGTGTAGTCGATCTGTGGCTTCATTTTCTTCTCCTTCCACTGTAAGTAAGAATCCTGCTTCGCAGGATTCTGCGCCGCAAACGCGTCGCCCCTAGAGACATATTTCCTCCGATATAAAAAACCAGGCTCCGCGGGAACCTGGCTTCATCGAGTTCTTGTAGAAGCACTTGGCCGAAAAGACTGCCAT
>CANSWW010000076.1 GCA_947650845.1 uncultured Lachnospiraceae bacterium | reverse complement strand
GTTTTCTCAGGAGCATGGTCCATATAGCTGTAACACTGCCGCCCTCCTGTCTGCCGCCAGTATAATGCTTTCTTCCGTTGCCAGGAAGCAAGCCGCCCCGTCAATTTGTCAACCAACGGTTGCAACCAGGGTTTTTATGGTATATAATTACAATCTTTGGAAAAAATAAAGCCATTTTCCGCGAAATCGCTTGACGCTGTCTGCGGCTCAGTATAGAATGATAGTGACAGACAACAGCAGGGGCACGACGGAAAATTTTGCTGCCGCTCCTTTCATAATCGGATAAACCAATACTTTTTGGAGGAAAACATGGAACAAACCTATTCGTTTCAGAACAAGGTCCCTATTGCGCCCTTAAAAATCTGCGCCATGGAGAACTGTATTGGCTTTGCCGCCAAAGTTGACCGGCAGATCCGCGCCATGCGCCAGGCCGACCAGGCGGCGGTAAAAGCCCGCAAAAAGCAGGTGGCTTTTTATGGTTACGACGCAGATACCTATATGGTGCGCAATCGCATGTCCCGTTTTGGCACGGGCGAGGGAAAGGGAATGCTTCTCGACTCCGTCCGCGGAACCGATCTCTACATCTTGACCGACGTAATCAATCACAGCCTTAGTTATACCGTATGCGGCCATACCCACTACATGTCCCCCGACGATCATTATCAGGATTTAAAACGAATTATCTCCATCTGTGTCGCCCATGCGCATCGAGTGAATGTTGTCATGCCGTTCCTCTACGAGGGGAGACAGCACCGACGCACGAACCGCGAATCCCTGGACTGTGCGTTTGCCCTGGAAGAGCTTGTCACCATGGGCGTTAAAAACATCATCACCTTCGATGCCCACGATCCCCGCATTACCAATGCGGTCCCCCTGCATGGCCTTGATAATTATATGCCTACGTACCAGTTTTTTAAAGCGATTTTTGAGCGGGACGCCGATATCAGCATCGATAAAGACCATCTGATGATTATCAGTCCCGACGAGGGCGCTATGGATCGGGCCGTATATTTTGCCAACAATCTGGGCGTGGATATGGGCATGTTCTATAAGCGCCGCGATTATTCCAAGGTGGTGAACGGCAAAAATCCGATTGTAGCCCACGAGTTTTTAGGATCCAGCGTCAAGGGCAAGACGGTCATTATCATCGACGATATGATTTCTTCCGGCGACAGTATGCTGGATACGTCCCGCGAGCTTAAGGAGCGGGGCGCCGTCAAGGTGATCGTCTGCTGCACCTTCGGTTTGTTTACCAGTGGATTGAGCAAATTCGACGAGTTCTATGAAAAGGGCTTCATCGATTATGTTGTGACCACCAATCTCAATTACCGCGATCCCGAGCTTTTGACAAAGCCCTGGTATATTGAAGCGGATATCAGCAGCTATGCGGCCCTGATTATCAACACCATGAACCACGATACGGGCATGAGCGCGGCGCTGGATCCGACACGCAAAATTCAAAAGCTGATTGCCCAGTATAATTCCAAAGAAAAAGAATTCACCCAGCTGGAATTTGATTTTGTCTGATTGGGGCGTATTCGTATATCCGGAGAACACGGGCATACCCCTCATACTACAAAAGGCAGGAGATTTGCACAAAGCATTCCCCCCCTGCCTTTTTCTATTGCCGTACATTCTTTTGCTGTCAGCCTTCCTGCGCCTGGCCGCGCACTCAAAGGTTCCTGAAAGCCGATCATTCTTCGGTTTCTTCCTGCACTTCAATTTCATGGATCCGCACATTAGTGAGATAACCGGTTTCCCGGTCAAGTGTTATGACCGGTATTTCCTCCTCTTCGGTCTCTTCTTCTGCGGCGCTTTCCCCGACCGGTTCCTCTGAGGATTCCTCTCCCGGCTCGGACGGATTCGTTTCCTCCGCCGCTGTCTCTGCGGCGACCGATTCCGCTTCGTCCGGCTCTGTCTGTGACTCGTTCTCTTCGACCGGCCGCCACGATGCCAATTGTAAAAGGGCCTCCTCCGGCATTTGGACCGCGCTTCTAAATTCCGCCGCTCCGTTGTAATAATCGCCCGTCCAGGCTTCGCCGACCACTTCTTTTTGGATCGCCTGGTTCAGCTTCGTCGAAAAGTAGAGGTCAAAGCGATACACGACCGCTCCTGCCGTCTGACTGGCGTAACCGGCCCCGTAAAGGGCTTCCTCGTCGGTTCCGCTCCCCAGCACCCGCATTCCGGCCGCGGCTGCCGCCTGAAGGCCGGCCGCGCAGTCCGTATAGCCGCCGATTACGTCACAGCCAAGCCCCTGCAAATCCGATATGGCCTGATATTCCGCTTCCGGCAAAAACCATTTGCCGATCACACCGACCTCCACCACCGCCTGCGGATTTACGCTCCACACGCCATAGGCAAAGGCGTTGACTGCGTCCGTTACCTCCGGATCGGAAGAGTCCTTTGATGCCAGAAAAGCAATTCGCCCGGTTGTATTTACCGTTGCCGCCGCCATGCCGCTTAGATATTGCGCGGCTGCCAGGCTGATGCCGTACGTACCGGAATTGGTTCCGTTGTACAGATCGCTGCCCACGCAGGAGAACATCACCTCCGGATACTCCTCGGCAATCGCCGCGATGACGGCGCTATACTCTCGGGCCCCGCCGAATATAACCTGGCAGCCAGCCTCCACACAAGCCAAAATGCTATCCTCGATCTGCGTCCAGTCCGCCTCCCGGCTGTTGTACTGCCAAAGGATCTGCTCTTCTCCAATCCCCAAACCGGCGGCCGCCTGAAGAAGGCCGTCTTTCTGCGCCGCCGCCAGAACGGACCCGTCCCCCTCTTCTCCATAAAAAATCATGCCGATCCGAATCTCCGAAGGCTCCCGCACCGGCGGCTCCGTAGGCGCCGGTTCCGTCTCTTCCTCGGTCGTTGTCACTGCTTCTGTCGTCTCGGCTGTCGTCGATTCGACCGGCGCATTTTGCGGCGCGCTACAGGCGCCCAGGAACAGGCATGCTGCCATCCAGAGCAAAAGAGACCTTGTTCTTTTGTTTTTTTTCATTTTTTTATCCTTTTCTGATTCCCTTCCTTGTTTGCTGATGCAAGTATACTAAGAATGCCTGCAAAAAACAAGCCCTCTTTTTGGCCGCATGAAACGTCCTCTTTTTATCCATACTAACCTTGTCCGGCATTCTGTAAACGAAGCAGGCTGCCAAAATATACCCTGGAATATCCAGGTAAGCTCAAGGAGGAACCTTACTATGGTACGATTAGATTGCAATGTTAAAACATGTATTCACAATGCCGATAACTGCTGCTGCCGGGGAAATATCCTGGTAGACGGCCAGGATGCGAACTGCAAGGAAGCGACTTGCTGCGCCAGTTTTTATGAAAAGCAAGACGATTCTTACCGCAATCAGTATGAAACGCCCGATGTTGCTTTGACCGTAGACTGTGAAGCAACCGCTTGCCGCTACAATGAAAACTGCATTTGCCATGCCGACCATATCAATATCTCCGGCCACTCCGCCTGCGATTGCCAAGAGACGGAGTGCGCTACGTTTGAGTCGCGCTAGGAAGCAAAGACGATTCCGGCATGTTTCAGGGTTGTGATTCCCTGTGTTTTGCCACCGGACGCCGGCCCCGGCTCACTGCCGGGACACGGCGTTTTTCCGGCGACTGCCTTGCGCTTGCGTTAGGCGTTTTTCGAAAGCCGGACCAATGCATGGAGCATTTTTCCGGTTCCGTCTTTTATGGCGGCCATATAGGCAAAAGAATTTTCTTTGTCCGCGCTCTCCGGCGGCTCCCAGCCGCCAAAGCAGACGATCGGATCTCCCAAATAGGAAGCTTTCTTATACAAAATATTCACTTCATTAAAATCTCTGTCGCTGTATTCGGGCGGCAAGGATTCCAGGGCATAATCGAGGTAACAGAGGTTATTTACATGGCGGTTGATATCAATATCGCGCCGTAAAACCGTGTACTCCCATTTTTTTTCGGCATCCGGCAGGGCTTTGAGGCGCTGCAGCGGCGTATCAAAAACCGCCCTCTCCTCCGTTCCGTACTTTCTAAGCAGTTCCTCCGATGCCTTCTCCAGCCGTTGTGCGGCCACATTGACCAGCAGCCAGCCGCTGGCAGCCTGCGCCACCAACGCCCCGCTTTCATAAAACGCTTCAAAATCCCGCAGACAAAGCGGGCCCTGCGCGCCCCGTGACCAGGTACGAATGACAAGCGGCGTATTCCAGCGCGGACGCCGGTACAGGCGCAGGCGTTGCTGATGCAGCATCCAGCTGTAACCGGTCGTTTCGATATCATTGACGCCGGAACCGACCTCTGCCGAGTGGCAGGTGCAGGTCTCCTGCATCAGACGCAGCGCCCCTTTCATCGTCAGCTGATTGTGGATATCTACATCTCCAAATTGAACCGACAGATTTTTTTCATATATCATTGCTTTCCTCCCTGCCTGTTCTGACACTTTTCGTATGCAGGCACGAACCGCTTATCTTGCTTTCGTGCGGATTTCCTCCTGCACCGCGGCAATAAATTCCTCCAGGCTCTTCTGTCCTTCGTCACCCGCGCGGCGGCTGCGTACGGCCACGCAGTTTCCTTCTTCCTCTTTTTGGCCTACTACCAGCATATAGGGGATCTTCTGCGTCTGCGCTTCGCGGATTTTGTAGCCGATCTTTTCGGAGCGGCGATCCATCTCAGCGCGCAGCCCCGCCTCCGCAAGCTGCTTTGTCACGCGCTCGGCGTATTCCGTGTACTTGTCGGAAATGGCCAGCACACGCACCTGCACCGGCGCGAGCCAGGTCGGGAAGGCCCCCGCAAAATGCTCGATCAGAATGCCGATGAAGCGCTCGATGGAGCCGAAGGCCACACGATGAATCATAATCGGGCGGTGTTTCTCGCCGTCCGCCCCATTGTACTCCAGCTCAAAGCGCTGCGGCAGCTGGAAGTCAAGCTGGATCGTCCCGCACTGCCAGGTACGGCCGATTGCGTCTACCAGATGGAAATCGATCTTCGGGCCGTAGAACGCGCCGTCTCCTTCGTTGACTACATAGGGAAGTCCCAGCTCGTCCAGCGCGTCCCTTAAGCCGGCCGTCGCCATCTCCCAGTCCTCGTCGCTGCCCATGCTGTCCTCGGGGCGCGTGGAAAGCTCTACATGGTATTCAAAGCCAAACAACGAGTAAACTTCGTCGATCAGCTTTGCCACGCCCTTGATCTCCTCTTTAATCTGCTCCGGTGTCATAAAGATATGGGCGTCGTCCTGCGTGAAGCAGCGCACCCGCATCAAGCCGTGCAGCTGGCCGGATTTTTCATGGCGGTGCACCAGGCCCAGCTCGCCGATGCGCAGCGGCAGATCGCGGTAGGAGCGCAGCTCGGAGGCATATACCAGGATACCGCCCGGGCAGTTCATCGGCTTGACCGCGTAATCCTGCTCGTCGATCTGCGTGGTATACATGTTTGCCTTATAGTGATCCCAGTGGCCCGAGGTCTCCCAGAGGCTGCGGTTTAGGATGATGGGGGTCGCAATTTCGACATAGCCGGCTTTTTTGTGGATCTCCCGCCAGTAGTCCAGGAGCGTATTTTTTAATACCATGCCCTTGGGCAGGAAGAACGGGAAACCGGGACCGGCTTCGTGCATCATAAACAGGCCCAGCTCACGGCCCAGCTTACGATGGTCGCGCTTTTTGGCTTCTTCGAGCATCGTTAAGTAATTTTCAAGCTCTTCTTTTTTGGCAAAGGCTGTGGCGTAAATGCGGGTCAGCATCTTATTATGCTCGTCGCCGCGCCAATAGGCGCCGGCCAGGCTTGTCAGCTTATAGGCTTTGCCGATGTCCTTGGTGCTCATCAGGTGGGGGCCGGCGCAAAGGTCGGTGAACTCGCCTTGTTTGTAAAAGCTGATTTCTTCTCCTTCCGGAAGATCCTCAATCAGCTCGACCTTATACGGTTCTTCCTTTTCGCGCATCAGGGCCAGCGCTTCTTCGCGCGGAAGGGTGAAGCGCTCGATCGGCAGCGCTTCCTTGATGATTTTTTTCATCTCGGCTTCGATTTTTTCCAGATCTTCCGAGCTGATCGGCGCGGCAAAATCAATGTCGTAGTAAAAGCCGTCGGCGATCGAGGGGCCGATCGCCAGCTTAGCCGAAGGGTACAGGCGTTTGACAGCCTGCGCCATTACATGACTCGCGCTGTGACGCAGGGCGGACAGGCCGCCTTCGTCGCGGGCCGTTAGGATATTTAAGTGACAGTCATGGTCCAGCACGGTGCGCAGGTCGGCGGTCTCGCCGTCTACTTCGCCGACACAGGCCATGCGGGCCAAGCCTTCGCTTAGGTCTTTGGCGACATCCAGAATAGAAATGGGCTGTGCGTATTCTTTGACGCTTCCGTCTTTTAGTGTGATTTTCATGGTGGTCTCCTTGTTTTTTTGTTTTTGGATGTTGGTTGAGGGGCGCGGTGCTCATTGGGCTTGCACCATGGTCCGCAGTGCCAACCTCGATTCCGCTTCGCTTCATCTCGGTCGTGGGCGTCTACGCTCCGCTTCGGTCGGTGCCAAACGGGCGTCACTGGCGCCCGGCACCGCCCTATGCCTGTACTCCAATCCAGGTTTCCGTGCATACATGCACGGAAACCTTCCTTTGCGCACAGGCGCACTGCTCATTGCCATCACGTAAAACGTCCCTGGCTATGCTTGGGTTGTGCATAGCCAGGGACGGTCAGTTCACCGCGGTTCCACCCTGTTTGCTGCGGGCGTCTGCGCCCGGGCCTCTTCGTTTTGACCGGTAACGGGGTCTGCCGTGCCTGTTCGCAGGCCGCTCGGAGCTGGTATTCCCATTTTCGCCGGTAAAGGACTTCCACCCTGCGCCCTTCTCTCTGTTCCGCCTGATAAAATGGTACTTTTTCTCGTCAACACTTTCCTATCCGTAAGTATAGCATGGATTTTCGGTTTGTCAACGGGAAATGCGGTTCCGATTTTTAGAAATCCACTTCCGTATCATAATAGCAGCATTTCAGAAGCTTTTCCATCTCCTCCTGGCTCGGCTGGCGGGGATTGGAGCCGGTGCAGGCATCGCCGATCGCATTCTTCGCGATCTCCGGCAATCTCCCCAGGAATACTTCCTCGGGCACAAAGCCATTCTCGGTCGGATAGCTGTCGGCGCCGTAATTCTTAATGCAGTGAGGGATGTTTAAAGCGTCGTTCATCCCGCGCAGGTAAGCAATCAGACGCGCTACCTTTTCGTCGTCGTTTTCACCGCCTAAGCCCATTGTATCGGCAATTACGCCGTAACGCTTCTTTGCCGTCTCGTCCTTGGCGTTAAACGCGATGACCTTCGGCAGATACATCGCATTGGCCGCGCCGTGAATAATATGTGCGCCATGATCGGCAAAGGCCGCGCCGGTCTTATGCGCCATCGAGTGAACGATTCCCAGAAGGGCGTTGGAGAAGGCCATGCCGGCCAGGCACTGTGCATTGTGCATGCTGTCGCGCTTCGCCATATCGCCGTTGTAGGAATCTACCAGATCGTTCTGAATCATGCGGATCGCGTGCAGCGCCAGCGGATCGGTATAATCGCAGTTTGCGGTGGAAACGTACGCCTCGACCGCGTGTGTCATCGCATCCATGCCGGTATGGGCTACCAGCTTCTTCGGCATCGTCTCCGCCAGATCGGGATCCACGATCGCCACATCGGGCGTAATCTCAAAGTCCGCGATCGGATACTTGATCCCCTTCGAATAATCGGTAATGATCGAGAAGGCCGTCACCTCCGTCGCTGTGCCGGACGTCGAGGAAATCGCACAGAAGTGCGCTTTTTTACGCAGCTTCGGCAGGCCGAACACCTTGCACATATCTTCAAACGTTACTTCCGGATATTCATATTTAATCCACATAGCCTTCGCCGCGTCAATCGGGGAACCGCCGCCCATAGCGATAATCCAGTCGGGCTCAAATTTTAGCATCGCCTCCGCACCCTTCATTACGGTTTCTACCGAGGGGTCGGGCTCGATTCCTTCAAACAGCTCTACTTCCATTCCTGCTTCTTTCAGGTAAGAAACCGCTTTGTCCAGAAAACCAAATTTTTTCATGGACCCGCCGCCCACGCAGATGATCGCTCTCTTGCCGTCCAGCGTCTTTAACGCCTCCAGGGAGCCCTTGCCATGATATAAGTCTCTGGGTAATGTGAACCGTGCCATTTTCTTTTCCTCCTGCACTTGTTTGTTAGGCTTTTGTCAAGCCTTCCAGGCTATTATAGCACTGTTCTCCCCAAATGGAAATAGCTTCCTTGGCACATATTTATCAAAATATGTATTTTTTTTCGTACAAAAGGCGCACGAAAATCCCCGGCCAAGCTGGCTGCCCGGCCGGGGATTTGAATTCTTTTTGCTTACGTCGCTATCCGGCTATTTCCCGCATCCGCAGTCATTACCGCCGGGTGTGGGCGGCGCGGCCTGGCAGAATACCGGCGCGTCAAATTCCGGGTTGAAGGCATAGAAGTTGCGGCTGTCTAAATGCTCCTGTGTGATGCGCAGGGCTTCACCAAACCGCTGGTAATGCACAACCTCCCGCTCACGCAGGAAGCGGATCGGGTCGGCGACTTCCGAATCCTTTACGAGGCGCAGGATGTTGTCGTAGGTTGTGCGGGCTTTCTGCTCTGCTGCCAAATCCTCATGCAAATCCGTAATCACATCCCCCTTGCTCTGGAACTCGCAGGCATTGAACGGGATCCCGGCGGCCGCCGTCGGCCACAGGGCCGTGGTATGATCCACATAGTATTTGTCAAAGCCGGAAGCCACAATCTCCTCCGGAGTCAAATTTTTGGTCAGCTGGTAGACAATCGCGCAGATGATCTCCAAATGGCCTAATTCCTCCGTACCGATATCGGTCAGCAATGCCTTACACTCCTTGTAAGGCATCGTATACCGCTGCGCCAGATACCGCTGGGAAGCGGCCAGCTCACCGTCCGGACCGCCAAACTGGCTGATAATAACCTGGGCCAGCTTCGGATTCGTCATCGAAATATTGACCGGATACTGCAGACGTTTCTCATATTTCCACATCAGGCACACCCTCCTTCCCAGGGCCAGGGATCATCCACCCAGCTAAATGTGCCCCCGCAGGGCACAAGCGGCATAAAGAGCGGCCCTACCTGAGCCGTATAAGCCTTTACCGCTTCCTCATACCTTTCCTTCGCCTTCTGATAATATTCCAGCGCATCGGCATCGCAGGGATGGGTATCCAGATACAAGATACTATCGTCCAGCATAAAGCCTGCCATATCAACCTGGTGCAAATAATCGTTTCTCATCGGTTGCACCTCCCTGCCGCACAGAACGGTTTGTCAAGTTCCGGGAAAATCGTTCCGCTCATCAGCGAGCGGTGCGGATCGTACGTGCATTTCCAAGTCTGCCACGGCACATATGCCATCGCAATCTCAAACGAATCTATACCGGCCCCTGCTGTATGCGAATGGCCGCAGCCACAATCCGGTTTGGACGGCGCAGGCATGGGCCGGCGGCCGCTGTCCGGACGGGACGGCGCGAGCGCCGGGCGGCAGCCGCAGTCCGGTTTGGACGGTGCAGGCGCAGGCTGACAGCCACAGTCCGGGCGCGCGGGCGCAGGCTGCGGACGGCAGCTGCAATCCGGGCGTACCGGCGCAGGTTGTGGACGGCAACCGCAATCCGGGCGCGCCGCTTCAGGTTGCGGACGACAGCCGCAATCCGGTTTGGACGGCGCAGGTGCGGGACGACAGCCGCAGCCCGGATTGCCGGGACGCCGGTAGCCATAGCCGCCTCGGGAACGTCTCTGTTGATTATATTCCAAGATGTTGTTCTCCTCTCTAAACATCGCAGTTTACACTATCAGTTTATGGGAGAACAAAAAAAACGTGATTATACCGGATAATAGTCTAACTGTTCCGTAATCTGGAAGCCGCAGGCCTGATACAAGCCGCAGGCCGCCTCGTTGCGCGACCCCACCTGCAAAAGCATGGTATGGTAGTCGTCCTTCTGCGAAGAAGCCAGCAGCTTCAAAAACAGCCGCCCCAGCCCCTGTCGGCGCCTGCTCTCTTCAATCGTAAATCCATAGAGATATACGGTTCCTGAAAAGTATGCCAACCGGCAGCTTCCGAGCACCTGGCCGCGGCAGGTTAGACGCACCGCCCCTCCCTCTTCTTCCACCTGATACTCCTCTTCCGCTGCCAAAATCTCTTTTCCTGGCATAAAACGCATTTTTTGAAGCTCTGAAAGCGGCGCTGCCATCATCCGCTCACAGTAGGCCGCGGTCTTTCCCATATGTACAAGCATTTCACAGGCATCTTTGCTTTTTCCGTCGCTTACCACATAAAACTCCAGGTTCTTGTCGGCCAGTTCCCTCTGCGCACATTCCAACAGCTCTTTAAAATGCCCTTTTCTCCGATAGCCCGGCAGTGTAAAGCCAGTCACTTCCGCAACACTTCCGTCAGGGATAAAAACGCCAAGAAAACTGATCGGATATGCATTCTCATAATAAATATAAAAGCACGGCCATGTCGGGTCAGCATTCTCCCGAGAATCCGTAAAAGGCTCTTGCGTGACCGGCTCCCAGGCTCTGCAGGCTTTCCCCAATGCCTCGATCTCCCGTTTTTGTTCCTCTCCCAAGCGAGACGTCACACAAATCGAACATTCTGCTTTCATCGGTTTTCCTCTCTATTGTCCGTGTTCTCAGGGCATAATGTGCTGCCCTGAAAAAGCTCTGCCAAACGCTTCCGACATCTCCCAGCGCCCGACCACTAAATCATTGTCATTGCGGATATCCGCCCCATGCAGGCTGTCAAGCATCGAAAGCGTCTCTTCGTTCTTATAACCGATCTGCCGCAGGGCCGCTGCGATCACAAAGGGCCAGATATCCTCACAGCCGTCGGCTGCTTTCACCGCGATACCGATCCGCTCCTTCTTTAATCCCAGGCCATATACCGCATTGGCCCCGCCCTTGCCGATGAGGTTTTCATCCTCA
>CANSWW010000075.1 GCA_947650845.1 uncultured Lachnospiraceae bacterium | reverse complement strand
GCGCCTTTTGGAAGAAAAAAGCTACTATACCATACACAACCTATCCTTGTAGAGGGCTACAAAAAAATCCGGCTTTTTCACCCCTGTCGATTTTGTTAAAATATTACTATCCGAACCACAAACATAGGCAGGGCGGGCCACCGCAGACGGCATCCCCCTGCCCAAACCCCAAGGGAAAAAGGAGGAGAAGAAGCAATGAAAAAACAAACCCAAAGACGGTTAGCCTTCCTGCTGGCGCTCGCCATGCTGCTAAGCCTGGCCGCATGAGGCAGTCCGTCCAACATACCGGCCGACTCCGAGGCCGCGCAGACCACCGCGCCGCCCACCGCGCCGCCCACGGCCACGACTGCCCCGGCATCCCAGTCCCCGGCGACCGAAGCCGCGGCCACAGAAAGCGCCGCCCTCTACACACCAGGCGCCTACACGGCAACCGCAAAAGGCTACGGCGGCGATATAACGGTAACTCTAACCGTAGACGAAGGCAGCATCACCGATTGTACAGCCGAAGGCCCCGGCGAAACACAGGGCAAAGGCTCGATCGCAGTCGAAAAACTCCCGTCGGCGATCGTAGAAGCCAACAGCACGCAGGTCGATGCCATCAGCGGCTGCACGATCTCCAGCCAGGCCATCCTCTTAGCGGCGCAGACCGCGCTCGCCGAAGCCGCCGGGACAGCAGGCAGCGCCGTGCAGATGAAACCCGGCACCTACACCGCCAGCGCCTACGGCTTCATCCAAATCGCGCCGGTCGAAGTATCCGTCACGGTAGACGAGAGCAAAATCCTCGATATCGAAGTAAACGGCAACCGCGACAGCGTAGCGATGGTGCGCTCCGTCGACACCTACCTGATTCCGCGGATGCTGGAAAACCAGTCCGTCGCCGTCGACTCCATTTCCGGCGCGACCGCCACCAGCGGAGCCGTAAAAGCCGCCGCCGCCCAGGCGCTTAAAGAAGCCCTGGAAGCCGGAGGCTCCGACCCGGCCGCCATCGCCGCCTTCCAGACCGAAGAAGTCAAAACCGGCGGTGAGCAAACCCTGGAAACCGACATACTCGTCGTCGGCATGGGCGGCTCCGGCTGCGCCGCCGCCATGAGCGCAGCCGAAGCACAAGCCGCAAACGGCCAAGAAGTCCGCGTGTTAGCCATCGACAAAGCCGGCCGTTTCGGCGGCACCTCCGCCTTCTGCGGCGAGCCGATGGCAGTCAACGCCCCCAAATACAAAGAAGAATTCAACAACGGCGAGGATTACATGGACGGCGCCGCTCTGTTGGCCGCCTGGAACCAATACACCGAAGGCGAAGCCAAAATGGAAATCGTAGAAAAATTCCTCGACCATTCCGGCGACACCGTAGACTGGCTCTACTACGACCACGGCTTTCTGTTCAACAACCCGCTCACCGGCTTCGGCCCCGAGGACGTATACCGCTGCAAATACCAATACGTAAGCATATTTAATATAGAAGAAGGCCGCGACTACGGCGAAGAAATCACCGGCGGCCAAAACACCCAGACCGACAAATACTTCGCCCGCCTGATGGAGGACTTCACGGAGCTGGGCGGCGAATACATGCTGGAAACCGAAGCCGTCGAGCTGCTCTACGACCAGGCTTCCAATACCATAACCGGCGTAAAAGCGGTCGGCCACGACGGCGCCGTTTACACCATAAACGCCAAGGCCGTCATCCTGGCCTCCGGCGGCTTTGCCGGCAACGGCGCGATGGAAACCGAATACCTCGCGCAAAACCCCTACTACCCCGACTTAGGCGGAGAATGGAACCTGATCGGCATGGCCCAAAACGACGGCAAAATGATCCGGTCCGCCATCGCGCTGGGAGCGGGAACCTATAACATCGACATGGTGCCGATGGTTCATTTCGGAACCTCCGGCGTAGTCATCCACGATTACCCGTACCACGAGGAAGCGGACGCCGCCCTCGACCAGTGGTACGGCTGGCCCCGCGGCTGGTCCCTAAACAACGTGCCCGACGCGATGGTGCTAACCAATATGATCCCCTGGGTCAACACCCACGGCGAACGCTTCGTCATGGAAGGCGCCATGTTCTCCTGGTGGCTGTCCGGCCCGTCCTACTGGGCAATCTGGTCGGAGGACCTGATTGACAGCGTAGCCGAAAAAGGCTTCCCGGCCACCGTATTCACCTATACCTCGACTGCCCAGGGCGTCACTCCCGGCGAGATGCCGATCCCCGAGATCCGCGAAATCACCGAAACGCTTTTGGACATGGGCGTCATGGTAAAAGCCGATACGCTCGAAGAGCTGGCGGCTCAGATGGACGTTCCGGCCGATACCTTCACCGCATCGATGAACGACTATGAAGCCTATTGCACAAACGGCGCAGACGAACAATACGGCAAAGACGCCTCCCGTCTGCTCCCCTTAGGCGACGGCCCGTACTACGCCATGAAAGGCTATTCCTCGACCTTCAGCACCGTAGGAGGCCTGGACATTGACGAGAACTGCAACGTCCTGCAAGCAGACGGCGAAACGCCGATCGGCGGCCTCTACGCCGTAGGCAACGAAAGCGGCGGCGTGCTGTACACCAATAAAAAACCCTACGTCACCTATGGCGGTGCGGCCCTAGGCTGGGCCTTCACCTCAGGCCGCTTGACCGGCATCACGGCGGTCGAGTACGCAAACAGCGCCGAGTAACAAAATGAAAAACGGCCTGTGCGACCAAACAGAGAAGCACAAAAGCCAAAAAAGAGGAGTCTGCCGTCCCAAGCGGCCGACTTCTTTTTTGGTCCGATCAAGCAAAAAGCCAAATAAGGGCAGGTCAATAAGCCAAACTCGCATTCTCGATTGCCAAAACGCCTAAAAAAAGGTATAGTGGTAGTAAAGACAAAAACCAGGAGGAAAACCGAGTATGAAAAAAGGCGCGATTTTTGACATGGACGGCCTGCTGTTCGACACGGAGAAATACTATCAGGAAAGCTGGCAGGCGCTGGCCGGGGAATTCGGCGTCGTACACAACCCGGACTTTTTGAAAGCCGTGAGCGGAACCAGCAAAGAATCCATGTACGAGGTGATCCGCACCTTCTATCCCACGGTGGACGTGCAGGAATTCGTGCGCCGCTGCCTGGAAATGGTGGAAAAGCGGGCGCAGGTTTCGATTGACGAGAAGCCGGGCCTGCACGAAATTCTGGAATTATTCAGAGAGCACGGCGTGCGGATGGCGATCGGCAGCAGCAGTACGCGCGCGGTCATTGAAAATAACCTGCGCATGGCGGGGATCACGGACTTTTTCGATGCTATTGTAAGCGGCCAGGAGATCACGAGAGGCAAGCCGGATCCGGAGATCTTTTTGCTGGCCGCGCAGGGCCTGGGGCTGCCTGCGCAGGACTGCTATGTATTCGAGGATGCGATCAACGGCATCCGGGCCGGGGCGGCCGCGGGCTGCGCGGCGGTGATGATCCCGGATCTGGCGGAGCCGACCGAGGAAATCTACCGTATTAGCGCGGGCGTGTACGGGAGCTTGCTTCAGGCGGTGGAGGCGATCCGCAGGGGGGAGATCTGAGAGAAAGAGGATGATCAAAGTCGGCAGCTTTACCCTGTAAAACAGACGGAATCGGCGGAGAGAATCGGACGGACCCCGCGCAAATTCCAGCCCGTTTTTGTCCGTGCGCCTCAAAATCTGTCGAAAATATTTTCAAAAAGTTATGGCACAGATGGAAAAGATATGGTATGCTGATAAGGAATGAGCTTGATTTAGCTTGCCCTGTGCCTATTTGGCCGCAGGCTTACAGATACAGGTAAGAGAGGAGAACGCTATGATTCAGTTCGAGGAAGAGCTGGCAAAGTTTCGTTTTAGCAAGGAAGTCGATGAGGTAGAGACGATCCTGCGCAGCCAGACGGCGGCGGATATAACGGATCTTTTGGCCGAGGTGATGGAAGAAAAACGGAAGAATCAATAGAAACTTTATAGGAGCGGAAAACGGATGAATTGTTTTCACTGCGGAAATCGTTTGGGTAAAGGCGAAATCTGCCTTACCTGCGGGCAGGATGTGCGCCTGTTTAAAAAGATTGTGGCGGCATCCTGGCGCTATTATGACGAGGCTCTGAAGAAGGCGCGGATGCGCAATCTCAGCGGGGCGATTGACGACCTAAAGAACAGCCTTCTGCTGTATAAAAAGAATACCGAAGCCCGGAACCTGTTGGGGCTGATTTATTATGAGATGGGCGAGACCACAGAGGCGCTCATCCAATGGGTTTTGAGCGATAATATGGACGAAGCCGGGCACCATGCGGCGGATCTTTTATCAAAGGTGCAGTCCGATCAGGTAGAGCTGCAGAAGGGCAATCTGACAATCCGTAAGTATAACAATGCCCTGCGCTATGCCAAGGGAGACAGCGAGGATCTGGCGATCCTCCAATTGAATAAAGTACTGTCTACCAATCCCAAGATGGTCAAGGCGAACCTGCTGCTGGCGCTGTTGCATTTTAAGGCCAGACAGCCGGATAAGGCGGAGGCCTGCGTCCAGGCGGTGCTGAAGGTGGATCGCTGCAACGACATGGCACTGCGGTTTGCGGAGGAGCTGGGCCATAAGGAAGTACGCAAGACGGCTGTCAAGGAAAAACCGGTGGTTAGCAAGGACGCGCAGGTGCGGCGCCAGCTGAGCGGGGACGACGTCATTGTCCCGACCTATAAAGAGAATAAAATCGGTCTGCAGACCGTGGTGGAAGTGCTGATCGGCCTCGTGCTGGGTGCCGCACTGGTCGCCTATCTGATTATGCCGTCCCGTATCAGCAGCCTGCGGGATGATTTTAACCAGACGATCAATTCATACAACGAACGGCTGGCGGCAAAAGAAGCCATCATTACGGCCAACGAAAGCGAAATCGAAGCGCTGAACGAACGCATTGCCAAGCTGCAGGAAAATGTGCAGTCCGCCGATGACAATACGTCGAATGTCGTGAAAGAATACGGGAAGCTTCTGGAGGCCAGCCAGCTTTTAGCGGCGGATGAATACCTGCAGGGAATCAAGATGTTTTTGACCGTGGATGCGTCGCAGGCGCCGGATCGTACGTTCCGGGATGTATACCAGTCGATGGATGAGGAGTTTAAGACCAACGGCTACACGGTTTTACTGGATGCGGGACGCCGGCAGTACGACAGCCGGCAGTTTGAGGCCTCGACGGAGTATTTCTTAACCTGCATAGAGCTGGCGCCGGAAGAGGAAACGGTGGAAGCTGAGTTCTGGCTGGGCCTTGCCTATGTGAATATGGGGGAACAGGAGACAGCCAACACGCATTTTGAGAAAGTGATTGAGATCGCCCCGGACAGCAATTTTGCGCAGCAGGCGGCGACGTTTATTCGCTGAGCGGTCGGCCTTTGGAGTCTTGGCGGGCGCGCCGCGCGACCATATATGTACGTGTAAGGAGCATATACTACGAAAGAGAAACAGAATTCTTTCCGGTATGTGCTCTATTCTTTTATGTTTTTTGACAGGAGGATTGTATGAGCCAGCAAATGGACTATGAACGAAGAGGCGGCACGTTGTTTTTGCATTTGCCGCAGGAGATTGACCATCACAGCAGCAAGGAAATCCGTGAACGGACGGAAGCATACCTGCAGCAAGGCGGGATTCGGCAGATTGTGTTTGATTTTTCCCGGACAAGCTTTATGGACAGCTCCGGAATCGGGGCAATTTTAGGACGCTATAAGCGGATGCGGGAAATCGGCGGCCGGGTAGCGGTCTGCAACACGGATGAAAGAATCCGCCGTATCCTGCGGATTTCAGGGGTGGACCGGCTGGCGCCGGAATGGGAGAAGGAGCAGTAACAAGGGATAGAAAGGGAGATAAGGATGGAAAAGATGAATTTTGAGATGGAGAGCCGTTCCTGCAATGAACAGTTTGCCAGAGTGGTGGTAGCTGTATTCCTGTCGCGGTTAGACCCGACCGTGGAGGAACTGGACGATATAAAAACAGCCGTGTCGGAGGCCGTGACCAATTGTATTATCCATGGCTATGAAGGACGGGACGGGATCATTCGCGTGGAGGCGGCGGTCGAAGGAAACGAGGCGACCGTGCGGGTGATTGACAAAGGGATCGGGATTTTGAATGTAAAGCAGGCGATGGAACCGCTGTATACCTCGAAGCCGTCGGAAGAGCGTTCGGGAATGGGATTTTCTTTTATGGAAGCGTTTATGGATGAACTGACCGTGGAATCACGGCCCGGGGAGGGGACGACTGTCACCATGAAAAAAGTCATAGGAAAGGCCGCGGTGTGAGAATCCCCGGACAGGAGATGTGATGTGTATGGACGAGACGATGGCTTTGATTGAGTCGGCACACGCAGGGGATAAGGCAGCCAGAGATCGGCTGGTAACGGAAAATATGGGGCTGGTTTGGAGCATTGTTAAACGCTTTGCGGGACGGGGGCATGAGCCGGAAGACTTATTTCAGATTGGCAGCATCGGCTTGATAAAGGCGATCGATAAATTTGACCTGTCATACGACGTACGCCTGTCGACCTATGCCGTTCCGATGATCGCCGGGGAAATTAAACGTTTCATTCGTGACGATGGAATGCTGAAGGTGAGCCGTTCCTTGAAAGAGCTGGCAATGCGGGCGCGGACGGCCAGAGAGGAGATGTCAGGAGAGCTGGGGAGAGAGCCGACAGTCGAAGAGCTGGCGGCCCGCATGGGGATCTGCACGGAAGAGCTGGCCGCGGCTCTGGACTCGGGGGCGGAGGTGGAATCGCTGTATAAGACCATTTATCGGGGTGAAGGCAATGAAATCTGCCTGATCGATAAGCTGGAGGAGGAGAAAAACGGGCAGGAGCAGGCGGTCAACCGTCTTGTCCTGACGGAATTGATGGAGGAATTAAAGCCGCAGGAGCGGGAGATTATCCGCCTGCGCTACTTTGAGGAATGCACACAGACACAGATTGCCGGCATGATGGGAATCTCCCAGGTACAGGTTTCACGGCTGGAGAAAAAAATATTGAAGTCGATGCGGGATAAACTGTATGGAAAATGAGATACTAAAGAGTGTCTCATTTTTTATGTAAGAAGGTGAAACGTATGGTAAGAAAGAAATTATTGGCGGCATTGTTTGCGATCGTGATATTAGCGGCGGCGTGGTACTGCTTTTCTCAGCTGTATCAGGCAGATCGCACGCGGGCGGGTACCATGGTACAGGTGGAACATCCGCTGCGGACGGAACCTCCGGTTGGGGAACAGCATGCGCCGCAGGCGGAAAACCAGGCGTGGGAGCAAACCGTATGAGCAGCGCCACCGTATATTTGAAGCCGGAAAAAAACAGCGAGGTCCATGAGAAGGATGTCTTTTTAAGCCAGGTAGCCAAGGTTTGGTGTACGGATCGGACGCTGGAAAACAAATGCAAGGCAATCAAGTTGATGACCATCCATGACGAGAAGGAGAACCGTTATGTATGCTCGGTTCTGGAGGTGGTGGAAAAAATCCAGAAGCTGGATCCGGGGGCAGAGGTGACGAACCTGGGAGAAGTCGATTTTATCATTGATTATCAGCCGAAGGTACGCCGGATCGGTTTGATGGACTGGCTGAAAACGGCGGCGGTCTGCCTGATCGTGTTCTTCGGAGCTGCTTTTGCCATTATGACATTCAACAATGACGGTTCGGTGGCGGAAATATTTAAGGATGTCTATTATCTGGTGATGAAGGAAGAGTCCGACGGCATTACGGTGCTGGAGATCGGGTATTCGCTGGGGCTTTTGACAGGCGTTCTGGTATTCTTTAATCATTTTGGAAAGCGGAAGCTGACCGCCGATCCGACGCCGATCGAGGTACAGATGCGCATTTATGAGGATGAGGTTGATACGGCGATCATCCAAAACGCGTCGAGAAAGGAGTCGGGGATCGATGTCCATTAGCAGAATCGCAAAGCAGGCCGGTATGTTATTTATAGGGATGAGCGGCGGCGGCCTAGTAGCGGCCGGGGTATTTGCTTTTATCACGATTTTAGGGCTGGTCCCCCGGCTGGCGGCGCGGACCCATACGGCTGCGCAGGTAAAGAGATATGAGAACTGGATTATCGTTGGCGCGTTTTTTGGCAATCTGGTCAACTTGTTTGACATACCGCTGGCCGGCGGCATTGTGTTTTTGGCGCTATGGGGGTTTTGCAGCGGTATTTTTGTGGGCTGCCTGGTGATGTCGTTGGCGGAAACCCTTGATACGATACCGACGATCAACCGGCGTATTCGTCTGTCGGTAGGGATTCAGTATGTAATCGCGGGCATCGGCATCGGAAAGACGGTCGGCTCTCTGGTGTATTTCTTCTATAATATAGCAGCCTAAATACGAACGTGCGGCGACGGACGACGTTGGGGATATCGTGAGAGATATGGCGGCGGGTACTTGCCTTGCCTGAGGCTTTGCGTTATACTGTTTGCAAGACAGAAGGAGGACAAGGACCGATGAACTATGATTTTGATACATGCATTGAACGGCGATATACGCATTCTCTGAAGTGGGATGTGGCGGAAAACGAGCTGCCGATGTGGGTGGCGGATATGGACTTTGCCACGGCGCCGGAGATTTGCCAGGCAGTGCAGGAGCGGGCGGCTCATGGGATTTATGGTTACACCTATATACCGGAGGCTTGGTATGAGGCGGTAGGCGACTGGTGGGAGAGGTATCATAGCTTTCCTATCCGCAGAGATTGGCTGATTTTTTGTACCGGCGTCATACCGGCTATTTCCAGCATGGTGCGTAAACTGACGACTCCCAATGAAAACGTGTTGGTGCAGACGCCGGTATACAATATTTTTTTTAATTCGATCATCAATAATGGCTGCCGGGTACTGGAAAATCCCCTGCGCTATCGGGGCGGACAATATGAGATGGACTTTGAGGATCTGGAGGAAAAGCTGAAGGATCCGCAGACGACACTGATGATTTTATGTAACCCACACAATCCGGTGGGGAAAATATGGGATCGCGAGACGCTGGCCCGCGTGGGAGAGCTGTGCCAAAAATATTATGTGCGGGTCCTCTCTGATGAGATTCACTGCGATTTGACGGCGCCCGGCCGGGATTACATACCGTTTGCTTCCGTATCGGAGGCGTGTCGTCGAAACAGCGTTACCTGTATTGCGCCGACCAAAACGTTCAATTTGGCCGGCCTGCAGACGGCGGCCGTCGTGGCGGCGGATGAAAATCTGCGCCATAAGGTAAACCGGGGGCTGAATACGGACGAGGTGGCGGAACCCAATGTATTTGCGGCCGAGGCAGCCATAGCGGCCTTTATGAAAGGCCGTCCATGGCTGCTTGCGCTGCGAGAATATGTGCAGGGAAATAAAGAGCGCGCGAAAGAGTTCCTTGAAAAGGAGCTGCCTTCGCTTTATCTGGTTCCCTCGGAGGCGACATATCTTTTATGGATCGACTGCGGCCGTTTGACGGAGGATGCGGAGCGGTTTTGCCGTTTCCTTCGGGAGCGTACAGGCCTCTATGTGTCGGCAGGCAGTCAATACGGTGGGAATGGACGTCAGTTTTTACGCATGAACGCGGCCTGTCCGCGGGCGAGGCTGGAGGATGGGCTTAAGCGCTTAAAGCAAGGGGCCGAAGAATACGCAAAACAAGAAGGGACAAAAGAATGAAGAGAGAGTTGGCGCCGTTTTTTTGGAGTATGGCGGAGGCGGACCGCTGCCCGATTGTGATTTGTAATCTGGAACACGAAATCCTTTATATGAATCCGGCGGCGAAAGAGAACTATGCGAAATGGGGCGGCGATGGCCTGCTGGGAAAAAGTCTGTTGGATTGCCATAATGCACAGTCCGGGGAACAGATCAAACGAGTCGTTTCCTGGTTTTTGGAGAATCGAGAGCATAATCGTATCTATACAAGCCATAATGAGAAGAAAAAAAGAGATGTATATATGGTGGCGCTTCGGGATGAAGCGGGGACGCTGATCGGGTATTATGAAAAGCATGAATACCGGGAGGCGGAGACGATGAGGCGGTACGATTTTGGGTAAACGGTTTTCGGGAAAGCAGGCTGCGGGAAAGGAAAATCGGAAGAGGTTTCGTATAAAATAAAGGAGAGACAGCCATACTGACAGTAAATCATGTCCTGAAAACATGGACAAACAGAGGAAACACCACAAGGGTGTACCATTATGTCCTGAAAACATGGACAAACAGAGGAAAGGAAAATGTGGTATGGCGGAAAGCGGGACGGAAAAACGGCCGGGTACAGCCGATGAAATGACAAAAAAGCAAGAGACGGATTCGGCAGAAAGCATGGCCAAACAGGCGGATGAAACGATGTCGCCGAAGGAATATGAACAATATGTCAAGGCGGTTACACCGACGCATAATACGCCGGCCAATATGGCAAAGGCGTTTTTGACAGGCGGTGTGATCTGCTGCGTCGGTCAGGCGCTGACAGCCTGGTATCTGTCCTATGGCATCGAAAAGGAGGCGGCCGGAACCTGGACGTCGATCACATTGGTGGGGATAGCGATTTTGCTGACCGGGTTTAACTGGTTCGGATCGATCGTAAAATTCGGCGGGGCCGGGGCGCTGGTGCCGATCACCGGCTTTGCCAATTCGATGGTTTCGCCGGCCATCGAGTATAAGAAGGAAGGGCATGTATTTGGGATCGGATGTAAGATCTTTACGATTGCCGGGCCGGTGATTTTGTTCGGGGTGTTTACGAGCTGGGCGCTGGGGCTGATTTATTGGATTGGGAAGATGGTTGGGGTATTTTGAGGAAAGCTACAGAAGAGACATAGAAGCAGAGCTTGTGCCATGAGCAGGTTAGCGAATGAAATGATTTGCTAGCCTGTTTTATATTGTGCTTATAGCTTTTTTCGATTACAATATGAATGTATTGAAACGTAGGTTAGGATTGAATCGGTTATAGATATATATAGATACTACTGTGGCGGTGCAGAAGGGGGCGATCCGTGAGTGTACTAATGAACACAGAAGTAGATAAATTATCAGTCATGTACGAAGGGGATCAAAATAGAGATGCCACAGATAAGATCAGAGGATTTTTATTTCAGGATT
>CANSWW010000074.1 GCA_947650845.1 uncultured Lachnospiraceae bacterium | reverse complement strand
TAATTCATGTCCAGCGTTAGTGATAAATTCGGCACTGCTTTTGAGGGGGATTATGAGTATACGGCTTCTTACTATACCTATCTGGTAGAGCCGCTTGACCAATTTGTATCCGGGATTTTTCATATTAGCCAGGAAAATGAGGAAAAAGAGCGGGCAGGAGGATTTTTCCTGGACAGCCAGGAGGCGGTCGTGGAACTATTCGAATCCAATATGGGGCCTTTTTTGAAGGGGACTACGGTATGTGAACTCTCTTCGGATGCAGGGCAGGATATGAAGATCTATACTCTTACGGAGACTGTAAATGGAATTGAGACAGGAACGACGGCTTGTATCATTGTGGATGACGATAATGGTATGCTTCGGGCGGCAACGTTTGTCAAAGGGGATCCGGAGCAGGTTGCCGGTATGGATTCCTCCGAGTTCATTTCTGAAGAGACAGCCCTGGAGCTGGCGCTTACGGAAATAAAGGCCAGAGACGCCGGCATTGCGGATATTCAGCCGAGCTTTGATAACAGCTGGTGCGGCAAGGCAATACATACCTTTAAAGGACGCACATACTGGATGCTGGAATTTGATGCGGTTGTTACTTTTGCGGACGGAACCAAGGAGGAAACCTTCTATGCGGTTCGCATTGACGTGGTAAGCGGAGAGGTATTGGAGATTGCGGAAATGGTTTGAAAATCAGACGGCTGAGTAGAACAAGATTTTTTTGCGGGAACAAATCCTCGCTCTTTCCCTGACGGAAATTTCCTGAATAACATTTTTCGGACGGGTTAGACTATTAGCGAGGTGATAACTGTGAAGAAAAATCGATTTACCGGATGGCTGCAAAATAAAACAGTTCTTGCGGCTTTGCTAATGGTTTTGCTGGCGGGAACCGCCGTGGCGGGAATTACGGCAACGAGGAGAAGCAGGTCTGACAAGGAGGCCGAGGACGGCCAGTCGGGCTATGCGTTTGAGACACAACAGGCGGATCAGGAGCAGCTGGCTGTTCCGACCCAGCCGGAGACAGAGAAAGAGACGGAAACACAGGCTCCCAGGGAGACAAAAGCGCCGGCGGCTACGGAAGCGCCGACGCGGAAAAACGAAGAGAAAACAACCCAGCCGGACCGGGCCACGGCACAGCGTGATCCGGAGGAGGAAGCGGCGGCGGAGCCGGAAAACGAGGCCGGAACGCTGGTAGACGCCGGGGACGCGGTCGTGTATACGCCGGAAGATGAAGAGGCAGGCGCGGAAGCGGGCGCAGAAGGAACGGCGCTCATGTTCCAGGAGGGAAGCCACATCACCTGGCCGGTGGAGGGCAACGTAATCCTGGACTACAGCATGGACGGTACGATTTATTTTCCGACGCTCAAGCAGTATAAATGCAATCCAGGCATCCTGATTCAGAGCGAGGTCGGGCTTCCGGTCGAGGCGGCGGTCCGGGGCATGGTCACGGCAATCGGCTCCAATGAGGAGCTGGGCAATTTTGTGATGATGGATCTGGGCGGCGACTATACGGTTCTGTACGGGCAGCTGGCCGACGTGACCGTGGCGATCGACCAGGTCGTGGAGGCCGGCGAGGTGCTGGGGTATGTGGCCGAGCCGACCAAGTATTACGTGGTGGAAGGCCCGAATATGTATCTGGAGCTGCGGCATGAGGGAAAGCCGGTCGATCCGCTGGATTACATCCGCTAGGTCCTTGCGTATCAAAACAGAGAATAGAAAAACCCCCGACCGATATTCGGGGGTTTTTGCTTGCCATTGTGTATATGGCGGTCGCTTTCGTGCTTAGATGGAGCGCCGCGTCGACGGCCCAAATATGTTTATCTGGTAAGCATCCCATACACATCCAGCGGCAGATCGTTCATCACCGCGTGGTTCGGATTCCAGAGGAGCGTTTTCTCATCCAGCTTCAAGCCAAACAGCGCGCCCTCGTCGACCGCGGCGTGCAGGTTGCGCACGGCGACGGAGTCGCCGGCGTTGACGACGGGCAGACCGGCGGCGAGCATCTGCTGGAAGAATTCCTGGTTCGGCTTTACGTGGCAGTTGACGACATTATCAACGGCTAGCTCGAACTTGTTGAAATCCTGATCCATGATGACGACGGCGCCGTCCTTGATCTGGTAGATGGTGGAGCTCTGGAATACCTTTACGGGGTGCTTATAGGTTTTCTGGTCCTCCAGGCCTTCGGCGTGGGTCTGCTCGAAATTCTTGCGGGTCACATACATATGGCAGACTTCGAGATCGGAGCCCAGCTCTTTTTTGTCGGTGAGGATAAAGACCTCTTTGCCGATGCTGGCCAGGAATTCGGCCGTATCGACGGCGGCGAAATGGTCGCCCCAGAGCAGCACGCGCTCGCCGACTTTTGCCATCTGGCGGTCGCCGGGGTTGTATTCGCAGGTGCGTTTGGGACAGGCGACTACCTTTTCAAAGGGGAGCACCATCGGGTTGTCCGCGCCGATGACGTCCGGCATGCAGGAGGAAGCGCCCGTTGCGTTGAGGATGATATCGTAGCCTTTTAGTTCTTCGATGGTCGGCGCGCAGTTTAGGCGGACCGTGACGCCCAGCTTTTTGATCTGGGTGCGGATCCAGTCGGCGTACCATTTCATTTTTTGTTTGCCGGGAACGACGCAGCAGCCCAGGATCGCGCCGCCCAGCTCGCCGGTTTTTTCGAAAATGGTTACCTGGTGGCCGCGGACCGTGGCGATGCGGGCGGCTTCCATACCGGCGGGGCCGCCGCCTACGACGGCGACGTTCATCGGCTTGGGGGCGGGCTTTAATTCGTCAAATTCCATGTGGCCGCAGGCCGGGTTGATGGCGCACTGGATTTCTCTCTTGGCCATCATGGATTCTTGCCAGCAGCCGGTGAGGCAGCTGATGCAGCGGCGGATTTCGTCGGTTTTGCCCATGGCGGCCTTGATGGGCCAGTAGGGGTCGGCGAGCATCTGGCGGGACAGGCCCACCATGTCGGCTTTGCCTTCTTCGAGGATTTTGTCGCAGTAGTCGGGGTTTCTCAGCACGCGGTTGCAGATCGTCGGGATCGAGACTGCTTTTTTGATCGTGGCGGCGGCTTCGACCTGCCAGCCTTCGTCGTACTGCATCGGGCAGAAGCCTGCGCCGGGTGTTTCCTGGATGCAGCAGCTCAAATCGAGACAGGCGACGCCTGCTTTTTCGAATTCCTGGGCGACGAGCACGCTTTCGTCTAAGCGGCGGGAGCCGGGCAGGAATTCGTCGATGGAGTAGCGCACCAGCACGGGGAAGTCTTTGCCGCATTTTTTCTGGATCGAGGCGATGATCGCCAGGGGGAAGCGCATGCGGTTTTCAAAGCTGCCGCCGAAGCGGTCGTTGCGGCGGTTTAGGTAGGGGCTCATAAACTGGGAGATCAGGTAGCCGTGGGCGGCGTGCAGCTCTACGCCGTCGAAACCGGCTTGCTTGACGCGCCAGGCGGCGTCGGAGAATTTTTCGATCATGTCGAGGCATTCTTCGGTGGTGATGCCGCGCACGGCCTTGCCTTTTTCTTCCTGGTTTTCATAGACGATTTCGTGGCCCGCGCTCCAAGGGAGCTTGACGACCATGTCGTTGGTGGACATGGTATTGTAGCGGGGAATGGCGCACTGGCGGCCCGGATGCTGCAGCTGCACGACGCATTTGGCGCCGTATTTGTGCATGGACCAGGCCAGGCGCGTGAGGCCGGGGATGTAGTTGTCGTTGTCGGCGACGAGGCCGGTAACGGTAGGACGCCCGGTCGCCGCGTCCGGGGTGGTTGCGCCCACGATAACCAGGCCGGAGCCGCCTTTGGCGATCTGGGAGTGGTGGTGGATGTCGCGTTCACTCACGGAGCCGTCGGCATTGGACGAGCTGATGTCCGTCGGCACATGGCAAATGCGGTTGGGGACGATCATGTTGCCGATTTTCAGCGGTTCAAACATGTGGGGGTAGAACGGGTTGCTCATGGGAAGTCCTCCTTTGGTATTTGTTGTTTTGCACAAAATTGTTGTGAAAATTTCGCGCATTTTATCTGTTTATACTATAACAAACCGGGAAGGATCCGAACATGGCAAAACGCGTGGAAAGCACTGGCAAAAGCGGCTATTCCTTCTGGGTGAGGGCGTTTCGGTAGGCGGTGGGCGTGGTTCCTTCGCGCTGGCGGAACAGCTTATAGAAGCTGTTTAGGTTGGAAAAGCCGCAGGAGGCGGCGATTTCTTCGACGCTGCTGCTTGTGGAGGCCAGCATGCGCAGAGCCATCTGGTAGCGCAGGCCGATGACGTATTCTTTGAAGCCGACGTGCATGGTTTCCTGAAAGAGGTGGCGGAAGCGGGACGGGCTTAAATAGACGATTTTTGCGATGTCTTCCAGTCGAACGGGTTCGTGGCAGTGCTGCTCCAGGTACAGGATGGCCGGGCGGAGCTTGCGGTGCCTGTCTACGATGCTGCGGGCGTCGTCGCGGATGCCGTAATAGCCTAAGAGCTCCGCCAGGATCAGGCGCAGCTTGGCGCCGATGATGTGCGAGAAGCCTGTGCGCCGCCGGTTGTTTTCTGCTTCGATGTCTAAGAGCATGGCGGCGAGGCGGCGGCCGAAGGGCGTATCGCCGTCGATTTTGTTGGAGAATTCTTCGGAGGCGTAGGATACGGGCAGCAGGTATTCGTAGTCGAAGGCGCTTTCCGTGCCCCGCACGACGAATTGGGGGTAGAACATGACGAACAGAAAGTCCGCGGTTTCGCCGGGGGCGACGAAGGCGCCGTGGCGTTCGGTGTTGTCAACTACGAATAAATCGCCGGGGGCATAGGCGTAGGATTTGCCGGAAAAGGTGAAGGTGCCTTGTCCGCCGACGCACAGCGCGAGCTGGCAGTAGTTGTGCCAGTGGAGGGCCCCGGCGCTTTGGGTTGCTGTGTAGCGTACGCAGTCGAATTCAAAGCCGGGGGCGAATGAGTATTGCCAGAAGAACATGTTTTCCATAAGCGACTCCTTTTATTTAGTGTAACATATCGCGGCCGTTTGTTGCAATCAAACTTTTTGGGAATAAAAAAGTGTGTAAGTGGAATCATTACCGGCCACCTGCACACTTTTTTATGTTCGCCATTTTTTTGCGTGAGATTTCGTAAAGTAAGACACTCTACGAAATTTTATGTCAAATTGCAAAGGGCAAACGCGGTACAAAGATAAAAAATCCCTTATATTGACAAATTTCCACAGGTTTTGTATAATAAAGTACAGTAAGAAGCGACGTTTATTTTCATATTATTTTCGCAGAGTGTCTTACTCTACGAAATCAAAACAGCCAGACAAAGGAGTGCACGCGGGATGATTATCAGAGTAGCCGTAGCCGACACCAATAAAGAATATGTAAAAAGGCTTTTAGCGGTCCTGGAAGAATATAAGGATATCAGCATTTCGGCCTACACAAACGAAGAAGCGCTGCAGCAGGCGCTTGCGGCCAGGAGGTTTGATATCCTTTTGCTAGATCCGGCGATGAGCGGCAAAGAGATGGAAAACGGGAAAAAGCCGCTGGTCATCTGGCTTTCGGAGGAGGGGGGCGGGAGCTCTGCGGGAGCAGGCGGCCGCCTAGGAATCCGCAAATACCAGAGGATCCGCCGCATTTACCAGCAGATGCTGGAATTTTATGCGGAGGTCTGCGAGGATTCCGGCCTGGCGGGCGGCAAGGGGAATACCCGGATCGTGGCGTACTACTCTCCGGTGGGCGGAGCCGGGAAAACGACGCTTTCGCTGGCGGCGGCGACGAAATATGCCATGCAGGGCTGCCGGACCTTTTACCTGAATCTGGAGGAGGCGGCCTCGGAGGGCTGTTATCTGCCGCAGAATGCCGAGAGGGGCATGTCGGAGCTGGCCTCCTGCCTGGGGGAGAACGTCCATTTTGCGATGAAGCTCCAGGGACTGTGGCAGAACCGGTACGACAAGCTGTATTATTTGAATCATTTTGACAGTCCGAACGATCTCTGTGAAATGACGGAGGAGGAGCTTTCGGAGCTGATCGAACAGATTGAGAGAACCGGGCTTTTTGACTGCCTGGTGATCGATATGGGCACGGCCCTGGATGCAAAGATGCGGCGCGTGTTTGAATGCGCCGACGAGATTGTCCTCGTGGAGCGGGCGGACGCGCTGGCCGCGCAGAAGCTGAACCTCTTCTATTCGCAGGTACATATTATGAATGAATATGGCGGGAAGATGGTACGAGTGGTGAATTTTGATGCGGGAAAGGGCAGCGCCGTTTCGGCGCCGGTACCGTTGGCAGGGGTCGTAAAGGTACTGCCAAATCCGGAGGCCGGGCAGCGGATTGCCGCGCTTTCGCAGGATGCGGGCAGCCGGTTTTTAGCGCAGCGGTAAAGCAAAGGGGGAGGGAATGAGGGACTTTTTTGTAGAAGAGATCGGGACGATCCGGGAAATGGTGAGCAGGGATCCCAGCTATTCGGAGCTCTCGGATGAGGAGCTGAAGCAGCGGATCGACCAGATGATGGAGCAGCGGATCCGGCAGAGCAAAACGACGGATATTGACGCGGCGGCGTATTATTCGTCGATCTCCTTTAAAGTCCGCAAAAGCCTGGCGGACACGGTGTTTGAGTCAATCCGTGGCCTGGGGATTCTGGGAAAGATCATCGGGGATAAGTCGATTACGGAAGTGATGATTAACGGATACGATACGATTTTCGTGGAGCGAGGCGGGAAGCTGGAGCGCATTCCCGATAAGTTTGAGAGCCAGGAAAAGCTTCGGAACATCATTACCAAGTTTGTGCAGGATACGGGGCGGTCGGTCAACGAAAGTAACCCGATTGTGGATTCCCGCCTGGCGGACGGCTCGCGTGTGAATGTGGTGCTGGATCCGATTGCCTTAAACGGGCCGGTCGTGACGATCCGGCGTTTTCCCGAAGAGGGCATGACGATCCAAAAGCTGATCCGTTTTGGCTCCCTTACCCCGCAGGCGGCGGGATTTTTGGAGAAAGCGGTAAAGGCGAAATACAATATCTTTATCAGCGGCGGAACCGGTTCCGGCAAAACGACATTTTTGAACGCACTGTCGAATTTTATCCCTGCGACGGAGCGCGTGATTACGATCGAGGACTCGGCGGAGCTGCAGATTCAAAACGTGCCGAATCTGGTGCGTCTGGAAACGCGCAACGCCAATTCGGCCGGCGTAGGGGCCGTGACAATCCGGGATTTGATCAAATCCTCTCTGCGTATGCGCCCGGAACGGATCGTGGTAGGCGAGGTGCGCGGGGCGGAGGCTCTGGATATGCTGCAGGCGATGAATACCGGCCATGACGGGTCATTGTCCACCGGTCATGCCAATTCGGCCGAGGATATGCTAAGCCGCCTGGAGACGATGGTGCTCAGCGGAGCGGCCGGCCTGCCGTTGGAGGCGATTCGCCAGCAGATTGCTTCGGCCGTGGATTTGATTGTCCATCTCTCCAGAATGCGCGACGCTTCACGTAAGACGCTGGAGATCACGGAGGTGGATCGGCTGGAGAACGGGAAGATTTTGCTCAATCCGCTGTTTCGGTTTGAAGAGGACGAGCATACGACCGTGAGAAAGGTATCCGGCTCCTTGCGGCGGACGGAAAACGCCATGCGGCATCCGGACAAGTTTATCAGCAGCGGGATCTATGAATATTTGGACGGACAGGAGGGGTGAGATGCAGAGCAAAATGCCGGTTTATACGGAATGCAATATGAAGCGGTACGAGCATGTGCTGGCCTACGCGGCGGCCAGCGCTCTGGCGGCAGGAGTTGCCTGGCTTTTTTATCGTGTGGTTTTGGTTTCCGCGGCGCTCGGCCTGCTGGCAGGGATATATCTGGAACGGATGTATGCGCAGTCCACCGTAAAAAAGAGGCAGAAGGCCTTGCGGCTGCAGTTTAAGGAATTTTTGAGCTCCATGGGCGTGGCGGCGCGGGCAGGGAATGTCGAGGTGCAGGCCCTGCGCTCGGCGCTGAAGGATCTGCGGCTGTCCTACAATGCGAAGGCGGATATTGTAAAAGAGGTTGAAAACATTATCCTGCAGTATGAGAAGGGCGGGATTGAGCTGAAGCTGCTGTTTGAGGATTTTGCGCAGCGCAGCGGCCTGGAGGATGTTAGGAGCTTCGCGGCGATTTACGCGGTCATTGAAGGCAAGAGCGACCGCTTTGAAATTATTTTGACAGAAACGGAGCAGATCATCGGCGACAAGCTGGAGATCGAGCAGGAGATCGAGACGACGATCACCTCGGCCAAGTCGGAGACGATGATGATGCTCATCATGCCGATTGTCATCGTGGCGGTGATGTCCGGCATGGGCAAATTTTTTGATTCTCTGTTTACGACGCCGAGCGGAAGGGTCGCGGCCACGGTGGCGCTGCTTATTTTCGGTCTGTCGTTTGTTTTGGCGGTCAAGAGTACCGATATTGAGGTGTAGAAAGCCGGATAGGGGGAGCGTATGATTCTTTGCATGATATTGGCCAGCGTTCTGTTTGCCTTGTTTGCGGCGCTGTTTTTGACGGCGGGGGAGGATACGGCGCGGGCGCTTTTGACCTGCTGCGGGGAGATTCAAATGGAGGCAATCCGCGAGAACCGGACACGGCTTACCTTGCTGGCGGAGGAGATGAAGCGGACCAACACGCTGGCGGATAAAAAGAAAATCCGCCAGGGACGAAGCCTGAAACGCAAGCTGGATGAAGCGCAGAAAGCGCTTGAGAGGCTGGAAAAGGGAAAGGGCAGCGTCCTGGATTGGATCCCGCTGGCGGGGTACCGGCTGATGCAGCTGCTTGGCTGGGATTCGACCAACGACATTGTCAAGCGGCTGTACCGGCAGTGCGTGCAGTTCAAAGAAAAGAAAGAGGCGATGAATTACACCTACTATTTGATCGGCTCGCTGATCGGGTATGTGTGCCTGGGCCTGATGCTGTTTTTTGCGGCGCTGGGCCTGTCGTTTGGCCTCTCGATGGGAAACCGGGGGATTGTGATGGCGGTATCCGTATTGGTAGCGCTTCTGCTGTTTGGCTATCTTCCTTATGACCGGGTGAACACGACGATCGCCAGGCGCCAGGAGGAGATTGAGCGGCAATTCCCGCAGGCCGTCTCCAAAATGACGCTTCTGACGGTGGCGGGGATGGAGGTAAACCAGGCCTGGAAGCTGACCAGCAAAAGCGGGACAGGGACGCTCTATGAGGAGATGAACCGGGTCCTCATTGAATTTGACAATAACGTCTCCCCGGCGGAGGCGTATGCGAAGTTTATTGCCCGCTGCAGCAATCCGTATACGACGAAGCTGGCGACAGCGTTGATTCAGAACCTTTCCAAGGGAAATTCGGAGATCGTAAGTCTGTTTCGACAGCTGAACGATGAGAGCTGGCTGGAGCATAAGCACAATGCGCGGCGCATGGGTGAGAAAATCCAGTCCAAGCTGATGGTGCCGACAATTTTGATGTTTATCGGAATCATTGTTTTGGTTATTGTCCCGGTGATGAGTGGCTTCAACTTTTAATCGGAACCGGATGATAATAGAGTACAGGAGTATAAGGAGGAGTACGGTATGTTTGAGTATCTGGATGCGATGTATCTGCGGTTTGTGGCCGGGCTGATGGGCCTGACGCAGGAGCTAAAGGAAGAGGAAAAAGGCGTGGCGACGTTTGTGGCAACGGTATTGCTGATTCTGATGGTGGTAATGCTGGCGGCGCTTTTCTGGGATCAGATCAGCGATTGGTTTACGAATATGCTGGATAAAATATTTGGCATTTCCGACGGGATCGGCGGCTGACCGGTGAATCCGGCCGCAGGCCGGAGCAAACGGCCGGGGTGTATGGCATCGCCGCCAAGAGACAGCGTAAAAGGACGACAAAAGGCAGTATACATGACAAGGGGGAACATAGTATGAGAGGGATACGCAAGGAGGAGAACGGCCTGGTGATAGTAGAAGCCACTATCTTGATCCCGTTTTGCATGCTGATGGTATTCGCTCTCTACTATGCCGCTCTTATTATGTGTCAGAAGGCGAATCTGCAGGCGAACCTGCAAAACGCGCTGGTCTATTACAAGAATACGGGATCGGACACCTATGTGGAGGCGTTGGCCGATATGGCGTACAGGGAGACGGATCAGACGGTTTCGGCGGCCGGGAGCCGTTATGGAACGCCGGAGTATTTGTTTCCCTACCGCTTCCTGTTTGGCGTGGGATCCCGTTCGTCCGCCTTTAACGAGGGGGATTTTGCCTCGTTTTTCCGCTCGGTGTGCGGCCATATGTTTTTTGACGACGGGAGCAATGTGACAATCGAGGCGCATGAGACAAACTATGTAGTCTACAAAACGATCACGGCCACGGCGACACAGACGGTGAGGCCGGCGATCCGCCTGGAGCTGTTTGGACTGGGGGAATCGTTTACGATTTCCGTGACGGGGACGGCCGTCGTGTCGGATGCGGATGAGCTGATCCGCAATACGGATTTTGTGGTGGATATCGTGGAGCATACGGCGTTCGGCGAGCAGGCGAAGGCGCTGATTGATAAGGCGGCCGGGTTTTACGACCGCTTCAAAGAGACGTTTCATATCGGGTAAAAGGGGGCGGCATGGGAGTATTTTTAAAACGGGACAGAGGCTCGGTCACGGTGCTGGTAGCGCTGATTTTGGCGCCGACGGTGTTTTTTACAAGCTTTCTGGTGGATCTGGCACGCCTGAAGCTGTACGGCAACCAGGCGCTGATGACGGCCGATAACTACGGAGAAGCCGCGCTTTCCCAGTATGACAATGTTCTGAAGGAGCTATACGGCCTGTTTGCGATGGCGCAGGATGAGGAATCGACCAAAGCATTGGAGCAACTGCAGGACTATGTAAGGAGCTCGTTTGACCCGTCCGTAAGCACGGTTTCGTGGGAGCATCTGCAAAGCGTGCTAGGGGAAACGTCTTATGAGGGATTTATGCCGTACCGGGCGGCGCAGGTGACGCTGGAGTGTGAGAAAATCGGAGATTCCGCCCTGAGCAGCAATCCGGTGCTGAGCACGCAGATCGGCGATTTTATGAAATTCCGCATTGCGCAGCAGCTGGCGGACGACGGCTCGGAGCTTTTGGACACGATCTCACAGATTCAGAATTCGGAGAACGATTCCAAGGCAGTG
>CANSWW010000073.1 GCA_947650845.1 uncultured Lachnospiraceae bacterium | reverse complement strand
ATTGAAAAGCAACCGCAAACAGATATTGGAAGAATTGCAGCGAAAAGGAATCGTAGAGGTAGACAACAGCGGCGAGGAGGACCAGGTTTTTAAGCGCATGGAGACGGGCTCCATGAAGGGCGGCTATGAAAAGCGTGCCCAGAACGCCGAGGCCGCGCTGAAAGTCCTGGACACCTACGCACCCGAGAAAACAGGCCTGCTTGCTTCGTTTGAGGGCAAGAAGGCAATCAGCAGCGAGCAGTATTACGAGCAGGTGAAGGACCAGGAGGGGATTTTCCGCACGGTAAACCGGGTTCTTGCGCTGGAGCGCCACATCGGGGAGGACAGGGCCGCGCAGGTGAAGGCCGAGGCTACCCTGGAGAGCCTTGTGCCGTGGATGAGCCTTGACGTCCCCATGAACTACCGGGGGAGCCGCACGGCGGCCGCCCTCATCGGGACGCTGCCGGGAGCCTGGACGCTGGAGGAAATCCTGTCCGCCGTGGCAAAGGAGCAGCCGCAGCTGGACGCCTGGACGCTGGAGGTGCTGGGGGCCGACCGCGACCAGACCTGTATCTTCGCGATGTGCCCGCGGGGCGAGGCCGAAAAGCTGGAGGATGCCCTGCGTGTCAACGGGTTTGCCCGCGTGGCGATCCAGACCGCCCAGACCCCGGCCGAGTATGCCAAGGAGCAGGAGAAAGCCCGCGACGAATACGCCCTGGCGGAGAAAGGGGCGATCGAAAAGCTGCAGGCTCTCGGGGGCGAGCGGGAGAACATCCGCTTCGTAGCCGACTACTATACCCTGCGGGCCGAGAAATACGGCATCCTGGGCGGCCTTTTGCAGTCGAGCCACGTGTTTTTCCTAAACGGCTACATCCCGGCGAAAAACGCCGAAGCCCTCAAAACAAAGCTGGAGGGCAAATACAACTGCCAGGTAGAGCTGGAAGCGGTTCCCGAGGGGGAGGAAGCCCCGGTGCTCTTGCAGAACAACGGCTTCTCCGGCCCCACCGAGAGCGTGGTGGAGTCCTTTGGCCTGCCGCATAAGGGCGAGATCGACCCGACGGGCGTGATGGCGATTTTCTACTACTTCCTGTTCGGCCTGATGCTTTCCGATGCCGGCTACGGCATTATTATGACCATCGGCTGCTTGTTCCTGGTAAAGAAATACCCCAACATGGCAAACGGCATGAAGCAGATGATGAAGATGTTCTTCTATTGCGGCATCTCCACCACCGTATGGGGCATCCTGTTCGGCGGCTACTTCGGGGACGTGATCCCGATCGTTGCCCAGAACTTTTTCCATACCACCGTGACCGTGCCCGCCGTGTGGTTCGCGCCGCTGGACGACCCGATGAAGCTTTTGATCTACAGCTTCTTGTTCGGCATCATCCACCTGTTTACCGGCCTGGCCCTGAAGGGCTACATGCTGATCCGGGACAAAAAGTACATGGATTGCCTGTGCAGCGTGGGCTTCTGGTTTGCCCTGCTGATCGGCCTGATCCTGATGCTCCTGCCCAGCGATATCTTCGCTTCCATGGCAGGCGCCGCGATCGTGTTCCCGGCCTGGTTAAACGTTGTGGCCAAGTGGATGGCCATTATCGGGGCGGCGGGGATTGTGCTTATGAGTTCCCGCGACAGCAAAAACATCGGCCTGCGGATTGCGCTCGGCGCTTACGAGCTTTACGGCGCTACCAGCTGGCTGTCGGACGTGTTGTCCTACTCCCGCCTGCTGGCCCTGGGCCTTGCGACCGGCGTTATTGCCTCGGTTATTAACACCATGGCCGCGATGGTCGGCGACGGTATCGTAGGGGCAATCCTCTTTACGGTGATCTTCCTGGTCGGCCATACGCTGAACCTGGCGATCAACGTGCTGGGCGCGTACGTGCACACGAACCGTCTGCAGTTCGTGGAATTCTTCGGTAAGTTTTATGAGGGCGGCGGCAAGGCATTCACCCCCTTCTGCGCAGCCCAAACAAAATATATTCAATTCAAGGAGGAAAATTAAAATGGAAAATTTAGGATTGGTATTGGCACTGTCTGGAGCCGCTATGGCAGCCCTGTTAGCGGGCATCGGCTCCGCCATCGGCGTAGGGATGGGCGGCCGTGCGGCAGCCGGCGCCGTGACTGAGAAACCCGAACTTTTCAGCAAAGTCCTGATCCTGCAGCTTCTGCCCGGCACACAGGGTATTTACGGCCTGCTGGTGGCCTTCGTAGCCCTGAGCCGCATCGGCGTCCTGGGCGGCACCGCCCCTTCCTTTGAGACCGGCCTGGCCTACTTCGTAGCCTGCCTGCCGATCGCGATCGTCGGCCTGTTCTCCGCCATCCATCAGGGCAAGACCTCCGTGGCCTCGATCGGCCTTGTGACCAAGAAACCCGATCAGTTCGGTAAAGCCATGCTGCTGCCCGCCATGGTTGAGACCTACGCCATCCTGGCTCTGTTAATTTCCATTCTGGCGATCTTCAACCTGTAATGGATCACAGAAAAAGGAGAGCTTAGAATGACTGGATTAGATAAGATTTTACATCAAATCGAAGAAGAAGCTAAAAGCTCTGCGGACAAGATCATCGAAGAAGCAAACGCACAGGCAGAGGAAATCCTCTCCGAGGCAGCCGCCGGCTGCAAGGAGATCGAAGAAGCCTCCGCCGCCAAGACCGAAGCAGCCGCCCGCGACATCCTGGGCAAAAGCCGCTCCGCGGCCCAGATGCAGCGCAAGAAAGAGCTGCTTGCCGCCAAGCAGCAGATCATCGGCGAGATCATCGACAAAGCCCAGGCATCCCTGTACACGCTGGATGACAAGGCCTATTTCGAGCTGATCACCCGTATGCTCGACAAATTCGCGCTGGCCGAAAAGGGCGAAATCCGTTTCTCGGAAAAGGACAAGAAACGCCTGCCCGCGGGCTTTGACAAGGTAGTTGCCGAGACGGCCGCCAAAAAGGGCGGGGAGCTTACGGTTTCTTCCGAGACCTGCGCCATCGACGGCGGGTTCCTGCTGGTATACGGCGGCATCGAAGAAAACTGCTCCTTCGCGGCCATGTTTGCGTCCGAGAGAGAAAATCTTCAGGATAAGGTTCATACATTATTGTTCGCGTAAAGCGGCCGCATAAAGGAGGTTTTATCAATGAGCAAAGATTACACCTATGCGGTTGCGCGGATTCGCGGCAGGGAAAATTACCTGCTAAGCGGCCCGGCCATGGAGCAGCTCGCGGCGTCGAAAAGCTACGACGAAGCCCTGCACTTTCTGGCCGACAAAGGCTGGGGCGACCCCGACGAACGCCTCACGGCAGAAAACCTGCTGGCGGCCGAAGAGAAAAAGACCTGGGAGCTGATCGGCGAGCTGGAGGAAGACCTCTCGGCCTTCGACGTATTCCATATCGCCGACGACTACCATAACCTAAAAGCAGCGATCAAGCTTGCCTACACCGGCGCGTCCGTCGAAGCCGGACGCCTCTTCGTGACCGGCGGCACGATCGACCCGCAGGTGATCAGCCGCGCGATCCAGGAAAAGGACTACAGCCTTCTGCCCGATATCATGGCCGAGAAGGCTGCCGAAGCGTACGACACGCTCCTGCACACCGGCGACGGCCAGCTGTGCGACGTCCTCCTTGACCGCGCCAGCCTGGAAGCGACCTACGCAGCCGGCAAACGCGCCGACAACGAAGTCCTCCGGGAATACGCCGTATTGACCGTGGTAGCCGCCGACATCAAGATCGCCGTGCGCTGCGGCCAGGTCGGAAAGCCCCTGGACTTTATCCTGCGCGCCTTGGCGCCCTGCGAGGAGTTAAACGTCGAGGCCCTGGCCCACGCGGCTTTGGGCGGCACGGAAAGCGTAGCCGAATACCTGTCCGGCACCGACTACGCCCCCGCGGCCGAAGCCCTCAAGGAGTCCCCGGCCGCCTTTGAGCGCTGGTGCGACAACCTGATCATCCGGCATATGAAACCGCAGAAATCCAATCCATTCACCATCGGGCCGCTGGCCGCCTATATCCTGGCGCGCGAGAACGAAATCAAATGCGCCCGCATGGTGCTGTCGGGAAAGCTAAACGGCCTGCCCGACGAAATTATACGAGAAAGGCTGAGGGAAATGTATGTATAAAGTGGCAGTAATGGGAGATTACGACAGCATTTACGGCTTCGCTGCCCTGGGACTTACCACGTTTCCCGTAGAGACGGCCGAAGAAGGCGCGGCCCAGCTCAAAAAAGCCGCCGCCGACGACTTTGCCGTCGTCTACATGACAGAAGCCCTGGCAGCCAGTCTGCAAGAAGAAATCGAAGTATACCGCGACCAGCTGCGGCCTGCCGTCATCCTGATCCCCGGCGTATCCGGCAATACCGGCGCCGGCATCGCCCAGGTGAAAAAATCGGTCGAGCAGGCAGTTGGTTCCGACATTATCTTTAACGGAGAAAATTAGAAAGGTGGGTGATGGACAAAAATGAGCAAAGGCATCATTAAAAAAGTAGCCGGACCCCTGGTAATCGCCGAAGGGATGCGCGACGCCAACATGTTCGACGTAGTCCGCGTGTCCAAACAGCGCCTGATCGGCGAAGTCATCGAAATGCATGGTGACCAGGCGTCCATTCAGGTATATGAGGAGACCGCCGGCTTAGGCCCCGGCGAGCCCGTAGAGTCCACCGGCATGCCCTTAAGCGTAGAGCTGGGGCCCGGTCTGATCAAGAGTATTTACGACGGCATCCAGAGGCCCCTGGATGATATTATGAAGGTAACCGGCGGCAACCTCTTAAAGCGGGGCGTCGAGGTACCGGCCTTAAAGCGCGACCTGGTGTGGCACTTTACCCCCACGGTACAGCCCGGGGACGAAGTGGAAGCCGGCGACATCATCGGCACCGTCCAGGAGACGGCCATCGTACTGCACAAGATTATGGTTCCCTACGGCGTAGCCGGTAAGGTGAAATCGATCACCGAGGGCGACTATACCGTCGAGCAGGCGGTTGCCGTCATCGAGACGAAGAACGGCGACAAAGAGGTTACCCTCATGCAGAAATGGCCCGTTCGTTCCGGCCGCCCTTATAAAGAGAAGCTGCCGCCGGATATGCCCCTGGTCACCGGCCAGCGCGTGGTCGACACCATGTTCCCCATCGCCAAGGGCGGCGTGGCGGCCGTGCCCGGCCCCTTCGGCTCCGGCAAGACCGTGATCCAGCACCAGCTGGCGAAATGGGCCGAGGCCGACATCGTCGTCTACATCGGCTGCGGCGAGCGCGGCAACGAGATGACCGACGTATTAAACGAGTTCCCCGAGCTGAAAGACCCCAAGACCGGCAACTCCCTGATGGAGCGTACCGTCCTCATCGCCAATACCTCCGATATGCCCGTGGCGGCTCGTGAAGCCTCCATTTACACCGGCATCACCATCGCCGAGTATTTCCGCGATATGGGCTACTCCGTAGCCCTGATGGCCGACTCCACCTCCCGCTGGGCGGAAGCCCTGCGCGAGATGTCCGGCCGCCTGGAAGAAATGCCCGGTGAAGAAGGCTATCCCGCATACCTGGGCAGCCGCCTCGCGCAGTTCTATGAGCGCGCCGGCCGCGTGATCTCCCTCGGCAAGGACGGCCGCGAAGGCGCCCTGTCCGTAATCGGGGCCGTGTCCCCCGCCGGCGGCGATATCTCCGAACCCGTGTCCCAGGCCACCCTGCGTATCGTAAAGGTGTTCTGGAGCCTGGACTCCGCCCTGGCCTACAAGCGCCACTTCCCGGCCATCAACTGGCTGAGCAGCTACTCGCTGTACGTGGACAACATGGCCAACTGGTTCAACACAGAAGTCCATGAGGACTGGATGGAATGCCGCAACCGCCTGATGCGCCTCCTGCAAGACGAATCCGAACTGCAAGAAATCGTACAGCTGGTCGGCATGGACGCCCTGTCCGCCCCCGACCGCCTGAAGCTGGAAGCAGCCCGCTCCATCCGCGAGGACTTCCTCCATCAGAACTCCTTCCACGAGGTCGACACCTACACACCTCTGGAAAAGCAGTATCTGATGATGAAGCTGGTGCTGGCCTACTACGACAACAGCGTCGTAGCGCTTGAAAAGGGCGTAAACGTGGAAGCCCTTGTAAACCTGGCCGTCCGCGAACAGATCGGACGTTTCAAATACGTGGCAAACGAAGCCCTCTCCGAAAGCTACGAAAAGATTCAGAAAGAGCTGGCCACGGAGCTTGGCAACTTAACGGCAAAGGAGGACAGATAACATGCCTAAGGAATACAGAACCATACAGGAAGTGGCAGGCCCTCTGATGCTCGTAAAAGGCGTCGAAAACGTAACCTACGACGAACTGGGCGAAATTGAGCTCGTAAACGGCGAAACCCGCCGCTGCAAAGTCCTGGAAGTCAACGGCGACAACGCCATGGTGCAGCTGTTTGAAAGCTCCACCGGCATCAACCTGTCCAACAGCAAGGTGCGCTTCCTGGGACGCAGCATGGAATTAGGCGTATCCGAAGATATGCTCGGCCGCGTATTCGACGGCCTGGGACGGCCCATTGACGGCGGCCCCGAAATCCTGCCCGAGGCCCGCATGGACGTCAACGGCCTGCCGATGAACCCGGCGGCCCGCAGCTACCCCCAGGAATTCATCCAGACCGGCGTATCCGCCATCGACGGGCTGAATACCCTGGTACGCGGGCAGAAGCTGCCGATCTTCTCGGCCAGCGGCCTGCCCCATGCCAACCTGGCAGCGCAGATCGCCCGCCAGGCCAAGGTGCGCGGCACGTCCGAGCCCTTCGCCGTGGTATTTGCCGCCCTTGGTATTACGTTCGAGGAATCCAACTTCTTCGTACAGAGCTTCAAGGAAACCGGCGCCATCGACCGTACCGTCATGTTCGTCAACCTGGCCAACGACCCTGCCGTTGAGCGTATCGCCACCCCCAAGATGGCGTTGACCGCCGCCGAGTACCTGGCCTTCGAAAAAGACATGCACGTGCTGGTCATTTTGACCGATATCACCAACTACGCGGACGCCCTGCGCGAAGTAAGCGCCGCCCGCAAAGAAGTACCCGGACGCCGCGGCTACCCCGGCTACCTGTATACCGACCTGGCCCAGATGTACGAGCGCGCCGGCCGCCAGAACGGCAAGAAGGGCTCGATCACCATGATCCCGATCCTTACGATGCCCGAGGACGACAAGACGCACCCGATCCCCGACTTAACCGGTTACATCACCGAAGGCCAGATCATCTTAAGCCGTGAGCTGTACCGCAAGAACGTGACGCCGCCGATCGACGTGCTGCCCAGCCTGTCCCGTCTGAAAGATAAGGGGATCGGCGAGGGCAAGACCCGCGCCGACCACGCCAACACCATGAACCAGCTCTTCGCCGCCTATTCCCGCGGCAAAGAAGCCAAGGAGCTGATGGTCGTACTGGGCGAGGCCGCCCTAACCGAGATGGATAAGCTGTACGCCAAGTTTGCCGACGCCTTTGAGGAGGAGTACGTCTCCCAGGGCTACGACACGAACCGCGATATTGAAGAAACCCTGGAGATCGGCTGGAAGCTTTTGTCCATCCTGCCCCGCTCCGAGCTGAAACGTATCGACGACAAGTACCTCGACCAGTACTACGGCAAGTAAGGAAGGGGTGATCAAATGGCATCAACCCAGGTTATCCCTACCCGGATGGAGCTGGCCAAGCAGAAGAAAAAGCTGGCCACCGCCACCCGCGGCCACAAGCTCTTAAAGGATAAGCGCGACGAACTGATGCGCCAGTTTTTGGAGCTCGTGCGTGAAAATAAGACCCTGCGCGAAAAGGTGGAGGCCGGCATTGCCGCCGCCAACAAAAACTTCGTCCTGGCCAAGGCCGCAACCTCCGACCAGGTGCTGAACACGGCCCTTCTGGCCCCGAAGCAGGAGGTCTACTTGGAAACCGGCATGAAAAACGTCATGAGCGTGGAAATCCCGGTCTTTGAGTACAAGACACGCACGGCCGACACGAACGATATCTATTCCTACGGCTTCGCCTTCACCTCCAGCGACTTGGACGGGGCAGTCAAATCCCTGGCAGACCTCCTGCCGGATATGCTGCGCCTGGCGGAGGTCGAGAAATCCTGCCAGCTGATGGCGGTGGAGATCGAAAAGACCCGTCGCCGCGTCAATGCCCTGGAGCATGTGATGATCCCGGATGCGCAGGAGAAGATCAAGTACATCACGATGAAGCTGGACGAGAACGAGAGAAGCACGCAAATCCGCCTGATGAAGGTCAAGGACATGATGCTGGAGGAGGCGCGCCAGGAAAGGCTAAAGGCCGACGCCGAAGCCGGTATTATTACCGGAGACGCGGTGTAGGATATGTTTTTTTAATCCAAGCGGATGTTATAGCATTGTGGCGCCCTGTCCGAAAGCAGGGCGCTGCTTTTGTAAGCGTGCCTTGTATAGGCGCAAGCGGATGGACGGAAGATTTTATTTGAATTTTATAATTTGTTCGATTGTTTGTTTGGGTCATTTTGAGTAATATATTTTGTAAAGACAGCAATGTCCTGAGTGTACAGGCACTCCAAAAAGTTGTAGACAGAAGGGAGTCTTAGAAAACCCCCTTGGCGATTCATTTGCGGCTATATGCCGCATGAGGCTGACAACCAGCATAAAACCTGCATAACATGGGGTGGATATGTGAAAATGTCCATCCCTTTTTATGCGCAGGCCCGCGTATGGAAATTTGCTGTCGATGCAGCACGCGGGCCGCGCGGCGAGTAGGGGAAGAAAATCTTCCCCTACTCGATTTATGGGCGGGGTGCATGATATGCCGAGGATAAATGACAAGCAAAAAGGCAGATTACGAGAGGGTATTATTTCAGGGGCCAGATGTTATTCCCATTATTTGCTGAATAAAGAGTTTTTGGTTGTATGTGAAGATGGCGACCGGTCTGTTGTTCGGTTTTGGCGTAAGAATTATGCGCATCTAACAGGTTTATTGTCAAATCTAAACGCAAATGATTTTTTCGCAAATTGTTTTCGCGGGACGATCTCATATGGTAATATTAACTCGGTTCAAAAGTATGATTTTCGTACGTTATGTCATAAGGTTGATTTTTTGTCGCATATTCATACGCTGATGTATACGGATGTACAAAATAGCTTGTTTCTGTACAGGCTGCATACGCAGAGCTGTGAATTCCCTGTCGGGATTCGCAATCCGAATATGAATGTTGGCGTCGGCTTCTCCGGTGATTTGCATTGTGTTAGCACTGTTCGCCGTTTTTCCAGCTCTCGCACCTTTGATTCTGAAAAGCGTATTATTGCCATTTTTGCTAAATATGTCCCCGATAATCTTTTTTCTGAGCTTGTGTATGTATCATCTGTGAAGGATTGCTGTAATTTATCAGACGATTTGCTGATACGGCTATGCAGTGATTTACAGGAGCGATTTTCGTATATATTATCGAAGAATAACGTTACAAAAGGCCTCTCACACAGCGCGTCAACAAATCTCTCGTATATTCGGGCAGGGAAAAGCTCCCCCTTTGAACGCAACAGTTAAAAATACAGCCCTTGACAATCACGCAAAAATCCAACGCAATTTCACGAATCGTCTTGCCGTCGGGGATCACGGTTTTAATCAGCACGGCCGGTACGGCTCTGCTTCAGGATGCGCAAGGGCCGGTAACGGGCATTGCCGTGGAAAACCGCAGCGGCAGCTTTGAGATTACGGCGAAGAGGATTATCATCGCGACCGGCGGCGCGTCCTGGAGCCAGGATTTGCGGGACAGTCAGGCGGAGCTGGGGGAATAGAAGCGGATTAAAGAGGAAAGAGATCGAGCGGGAGAGTGCCGGATAAATGGCATTCTCCCGTTTTTGAGAATAAAACCATTTTACATTTTTTCGAAAGATTGAAATGGCCGGATGGATTTGCTATGATATGGAAAAGAGGAGGGGATACCTTTGAAAACAGACAGAGAAAAATACAGGACGTTGTTTTTGTCAACATTCCAGCTAAGCGCCTTTACGTTCGGCGGCGGGTTTGTGATTATTCCGCTGATGCGCAAGAAGTTTGTGGAGGAGCTGCACTGGATCGAGGAGCAGGAAATGATGGATATGACGGCCATCGCGCAGTCCTCGCCGGGGGCGATCGCCGTGAACGCGTCGATCCTGGTCGGCTACCATGTGGCCGGGGTTTGGGGGGCGCTTTTGACCGTGTTGGGAACGGTGCTGCCGCCGCTCATGATTATTTCGGTCATTTCATTCTTTTATACGGCCTTCCGCGACAGCGCGGTCGTTAACATGGCGATGACAGGGATGCTGGCTGGCGTGGCGGCTGTCATCTGTGATGTCGTCCTTACCATGGGAAAAGGGATTTTGCGGGAAAAGCGCTTTTTACCGGTCGCGGTTCTGGCGCTCTCCTTTGTGGCGGTCCGCTTCTTGCAAGTCAATATTGTGATCGTGATTCTGGTCTGCGCCGGGATCGGGGCGGCGGACACGCTGCGGCGGGAGAGGGCCGGGAAAGAGGCCGGAGGAGGGACGCCATGATTTATCTGGAATTGCTGTGGAGCTTTTTTCAGATCGGCCTGTTCAGCATCGGCGGCGGCTATGCGGCCATGCCGCTGATCGATCATCAGGTGGTGAAGGTGCATGGATGGCTGACGATGACGCAGTTCGCGGATATCATAGCGATCGCGGAAATGACGCCCGGACCGATCGCGATCAATGCCGCTACGTTCACCGGGATCCAGGTAGCCGGGATTTTTGGCGCGGTGACGGCTACGATCGGCTGCGTGCTGCCGTCCTGCGTGATTGTCATGGCGCTGGCCTGGATCTACTATCGTTTTCGCGGCCTGAGCGTCGTACAGGGGATTTTGGCGGGGCTGCGCCCGGCGGTGGTCGCGATGATCGCTTCAGCGGGGATTTCCTTAATGACGCTCTCCTTTTTCGGCCCGCAGTCCCTGTCCGGCGACGGAAGGGGGATTGACCGGGCCTCGGCGGCGATCTTTGCATTGGGGCTTATCGTGCTGCGCAAATGGAAGGTCAACCCGGTTTATGTGATGGGCGGGGCCGGGCTGGCGGGTGTGCTGTTTTATGTTTTCTTGTAAGAAAGTGTGATGAAGAAGGCAAAATAACTCAAATATATATTATAATTGATTTTTACAGAGCAAATTATTTGATATAGATAACAAAAATGGAGATAGAATAATGCAGGGTAACATCAACAAAAATGAATACCCGAAATATTTACACAGT
>CANSWW010000072.1 GCA_947650845.1 uncultured Lachnospiraceae bacterium | reverse complement strand
GTACCCGAAAAAATGACATCCTGCATGCTGGCGCCGCGCAGCTGCTTGGCGCTCTGCTCGCCGAGCACCCAGCGCACGGCATCGGCCACGTTGCTCTTACCGCTGCCGTTGGGGCCGACAATGCAGGTAATACCATTGGTAAAATCCAGATTCATCCGGTTGGCAAACGATTTAAAACCGGACACCTCAATTCGCTTTAAATACATGTCTCATCCAATCCCTGTTTTTTTCTCAGGCGCAATATCGCCTGGTAAGCGGCCTGCTGTTCGGCGGCCTTCTTGGTGTGGCCGCTGCCTTGTCCCATTTCCGCGCCGTCAAACAGGACGCGGACGTGGAACTGCTTCTCATGGTCCGGCCCGCTCTCGCCGGTCAGCTCATAGGATAGATGGCCGCTGCCGTCCTCCTTTTGGACGATTTCCTGCAGGATGGTCTTGCTATCAAAAAAGAGTTTTTTATGTTCTAAGTCATTAAGGACGAAACGAAGGATAAACTCTTTCGCACTAGCAAAACCGCCATCCAGGTAGATCGCGCCGATCAGGGCCTCCATCGCGTCGGAAACCAACGAGGCCCGGTTCCGCCCGCCGGTCGTCTCTTCTCCCCGGCCCAGGATCAAAAAACGCTGCAAGCCAAAGGAACGGGCGCAAAAATCGAGCGTGGGCTCACATACGATGCTGGCTCGCAGCTTGGTCAGCTTTCCCTCCGGGTCTTGCGGATAACAAAAATAGAGGTACTCGCTGGAGACGATCTCCAGCACGGCATCTCCCAAAAATTCCAGACGCTCATTGCAGTCGGCCTTGGACATACGGTGTTCGTTGACATAAGAGCTGTGGGTTAAGGCCTGTTTTAGGAGAGCCTGATCCCGAAAACGGTAGCCGACCGCCTTCTGAAGCGTTTCCAATGGTTTATTCTTATCCATGAATCCCCTTTCCGGTTTTTGCGCAGGGATAGAAACAGCCCTTTTATACAGGGCTGTTTCTCTGTCGTTTGTCATCTGTAATTAAATAGGCACGCTTCGCGCGCTTTTTTAGCGCTTACAGCGCATCCTTGATCTTTTCCAGGGCGTCGCCTACGGTCACAATGGATTCCGCGTCCTCGTCGGAGATTTCAATTTCAAATTCGTTGCTGATGGCAGAAATAATCTGGTATACATCCAACGAATCCGCGTCCAGATCTTCAAAAGCCGTATCCATCGTTACCTTTTCCGGCTCGATCTGTAAAACTTCCACAATGATATCCCGCAGTTTTTCAAATTCCATTTTCGTATCCATCCTTTCTTTCATTTATGCCCGTGTTTTCAGGGCATGGTAGCACACCCTTGTGGTGGTCCCCTATGTCTGGGAAGAACTCTCTTTTGCCTGACGGTACAGTCCCTCAAACTGTTCATGAATCCGCTGCTCTTTGAAGGTCAAGCATTGAAGCAGGCAGTTGCAGACCTCCTTAGCCTTAGCGCTACCATGGGTCTTTACGACCAGGCCATTGAGCCCCAAAAGCGGCGCGCCGCCGTATTCGCTGGCATCAAAGCGCTTTACCGTCTCCTTCAAGGCCGGCTTTACCAGAAGGGCCCCCAGCTTGCTGCGCAGGGACGACATCATCCCCTTCTTGATCTCGGAGATCAGGGCTCCGCCCACGCCTTCATACAGCTTCAGGATGACATTGCCGGTGAAGCCCTCGCAGACAATCACGTCCGCCCCGCCGTGCGGGATCTCCCGCGCTTCGATGCTGCCCGTGAAATGAATATCCGGGCACTCCTTTAAGAGAGGGTATGTCGCCTTTACGAGGGCATTGCCCTTCTCCTCCTCCAGACCGATGTTGACAATCGCTACGCGCGGCTTGGGAACCCCCATGGCGTTCTTGTAATAGACCGAGCCCAAGCGGGCAAACTGCAACAGGTGCTCCGGCCTGGCATCCACATTGGCCCCATTGTCCACAAGCAGGGATACGCCCTTGGTGGTAGGAATAAATACCCCCAGCGGCGGCCGTCTGACACCGTGCAGGCGGCCGACGATGATCTGCGCTCCTACCAAAACCGCGCCGGTACTGCCGGCCGAGACAAACGCGTCGGCTTTCTTGTCCCTCACCAGCTGCAAGGCCACGACGATCGAGGAATCCTTCTTATGACGAATCGCGGAAACCGGGGCTTCGTCGCAGTCGATCACCTCGGAAGCATGGACGATTTCCATACGCTCCTTATCATAGGTATATTCCGCGCACTTCTCGCGCAGAAGCGTCTCGTTGCCTACCAGATAAATTTTTATGTTCGGCTTTTTCTCCAATGCTTGGACCGCCCCCTTGAGAATTTCATCGGGGGCATTGTCCCCGCCCATGGCGTCCAGCGCTACGGTCAGCATTTCTTGCATCGCGTTTTTCTCCTTCAGTCGATTGCTTCTTCGAGTATACTTGATAACGGGAGAGAAATCAATATATTCGAAGAAAAAAATGGAACCTAATTTGTCTCTGTCCCGGAAGCGGCCGTTTCCTGCTCCCGCGGCGTATATTTACGGAAAACCCGCAGAAAAAGCAGCGCATTTACATAGGCGGTCAGACCCGGAACCATAAAAAGCAGAAGAGGCAGCAGCCGAAAACACCAATCGGGCCGCACGACAAACAGCGCGGCCGGCGCCAGATTCAGCACAAGCACCAAAAACGTATAGGGCAGATTTAACATGCTCATTAAAAAAGCGTTCTTAAAAAGGGCCGGCAGCGTGTACACAAAGCGGGCCAGCAGCGGAAATACATATGCGGCAAGGGCAAGATAGACAAATAAAAGCGCCAGAAACAGGACGCGCAGAATCTCCATCAGCATCCCCGTCTGCATGAAAACAATTTGCAGGTCAACGTAGAAAAAGTAAGCGGCCGCCAGCAGGACGACCTCCGCGATCACCGACTGCTTAAGGTTTTCCCGATAGGATTTAAAAAAATTCGCCGTGATACTCCCCTCTCCACGGATCACCTTGATCGCCGCGTAATAAAGCGCCGTCGTCGAGGTCCCCACGGTAATGAGCGGCAGGCAGCCAAGCAGCCACAGAAGGCTCAGCACCAGCAAGTCGGCCGCTTTGCCCAGCGCCTGCATCAACGGCCCCTCAAGATCAAATATTCCTCCCATAAGTGTCTCTCCTTTACCGTATTTCCGCCGCCAAAAAACCGAAAAAAGTGCTGCCATCCATCGGAGAGCAGCACTTTCCTTTGCCTCTTATTCTTCTACCGGAATGATTTCCTTCTTGTTATAAGAACCGCAGGCTTTGCAGACCCTGTGAGGCATCATCAGCGCCCCGCATTTGCTGCACTTTACCAGATTGGGAGCGCTCATCTTCCAATTCGCTCTGCGGCTGTCCCTTCTGGCTTTGGATGATTTATTCTTAGGACAAATAGACATAGGTTACACCTCCTTATCTTCCTCTTGATTTGCTTTCCGGAATATATCGCGGATCGCCGCCATCCGGGGATCAAGCCCCGCTTCCCCGCGGCCGCCCGTCTCCGGCGCCGTATTTGACACGCCCTGAATGCCCTGGCAGCCTTCGCTGCAGAGAACCTTCATCGGCATGTGCAAAAACAATTCGCCCTCGACAAGTTTGTCCACATCCAGTGTATATCCTTCGATAAAGGCGGCTTCCTCCAAGTCCCGGATCCGTTCTTCCTCGGTCTGGTTCATATCGGCCTGCAGCTCGCTGGTAAAAGCGAGAGGCACCGATACCTCTTGCAGGCAGCGATCACAGGGAAGCTGCAGCGTCGCACGAACCTGCAAGGTGATTTCCAGCTTCTTGTTTCCCTTATGATGAATCCGCACCCGAACCGGCTCTGCCGCCTGCAGCGGACACGACACGCCGCCGTACGCAACATGCGTAAGCGTAAGCGGCCCTGCATAGTCCTTTGTCTGCCCCGGCTGACTAAGAACCTCCGATAAATGAATCTGCATCCTTATCTCCTAATACACATACCCAAATATTATACCTAATTGGAATTTTTTTGTCAACCGAATTTTTCAAAAACGTACCAATGTCCCGTAGACCGTTCCCGCGGGAGCCAGCGCGTTCGATTCGTCGGTATCAATGTGGGCGGCCGTCGCATACGAGGCGCTGACACGCACCACTACGTCGCCGAAAATCAGGGAACGCTCCGGGGATTCCACCTTGAGACCGATGATCTCCTTATCCTTCAGGCCGCAGGCCTCAGCATCCTCGGGAGTCATATGTAAGTGGCGCTTGGCCGCGATCACACCCTTTGTAAGCTCCACCTCGCCGCAGGGGCCGATCAGCTTGCAGCCGTTTGTGCCTTCGATATCTCCGGATTCGCGGATCAGGGCCGTCACGCCTAAGCTGCGGGCATCCGTCAAGGATACCTCTACCTGCGTCTCCTTACGTACCGGGCCTAAAACAGACATCTTCAGGCTGCCCTTGGGCCCTACCACTTCTACCTTCTCCTCCGCCGCGTACTGGCCGGGCTGGCTCAGCATCTTCTTCACGGTCAGCTCGTGTCCGGCTCCGAAAAGGATCTCCAGATGCTCCTGGGACAGATGAATGTGCCTTGCGCTGGTTTCAACTAAAAATTCCATAATCCATTATCCTTCCGTATTCTAATATTTGGCCCTGAAAACGGCCCTCTATCCTATATTCTAACCGCTTTTTGGATAATTGCAAGAGCCTATCTGGAAAAAAAAACGAAGAAATGGTATAATATCTGGCGACATTATACCTGTGCCGCCTTTATGAACGGCCTAAACGAAGTCTAATGATTGAAGCAAGGAGATCCTTTTATGAACGTAGCCGCCGTCATCGCCGAGTACAATCCGTTTCACAATGGCCATGCCTATCATATCGCAGAAACACGCCGCCAAACGGGCGCGGATTATATTCTCGTGATTATGAGCGGCGATTTTGTCCAGCGCGGCGAGCCGGCTCTCCTCAATAAATACGCCCGAGCCCGTATGGCGCTGCAAAACGGCGCCGATTTGGTGCTGGAGCTGCCTGCCGCGTACGCCTGCGCCAGCGCGGAGACATTTGCGGCGGGAGCCGTGGCTACGCTGCATCGACTGGGCGTCGTAGATACTCTCAGCTATGGCAGCGAATATCCGAACGAAGCGCTCTTTTCCCAGCTGGCTAAGCTGTACCTGCAGGAGCCGGCAGCCTTTTCTCAAACGCTTCGCCGCCGGCTAAAAGAAGGCTATACCTACCCGCAGGCCCGGGCGGCCGCTACCGACGAGTGGCTTTTACGGACCGGACAGCTTGCCTGTCCGCCCGGCCTGCTCTCCTCGCCCAATTCCATCCTGGCGATTGAGTACCATAAGGCGCTCCTCTCTCTTGACTCAGGGATCCGCCCGCTGGCGATCCGGCGCAGAGGGGCCTATCACGCTCTCTCCCTCCCTTCGTCCCCTGCGCCGCTGCCGGCCGCCCCGGCCGACGAAGAAAGCGCGTTCGCTTCCGCTTCCGCGATCCGCCGTCTGTTAGTCGGGACAAACTCTTTGGCAGATGAAGCGGCGGCTCATGCCCTTTTGGCCCATGTCCCGGCCGATGTGCGAGAGACGCTTTGCACAACCGGCTGCTTTATGACCGTCGAGGATTTTTCGGCAGCGCTGGGCTTTGCCCTGCTGGATACGCCGCCGGAACGCTTTTGCGAATATGCCGATTTAAACAGCGATCTGGCAGATCGTATCGCCCGCTTTCTTCCCCGGTATCAAGGCTGGCAGTCTTTCACCGATTTGTTAAAAACACGGCAGATGACCCGCAGCCGGATCAGTCGGGCCCTTCTGCATCTGCTTCTGCGAATCCGCCGGGAGCAGGCCCGGCAATGGGCGGCGCAGGGATACGCCTACTATGCCCGTGCACTAGGGTTTCGGCGGACGGCAGCCCCTCTTCTCACAGCCATCAAACAAAAAAGCTCCGTTTTGCTGCTGACCAAAATGGCCGACGCAAAACGGAGCCTGGATTCCCGGTTCCCTGAGGCTGCCCGGCAGGAATATGCCCGGCAGCTGCTTGAGACGGATTTGCGGGCCGCCTGCCTCTACGAAACCATGGCGGCCGTCCGCTGGGACCGTCGCCCGGAGAACGAATACAGCCATGGCCTGATTCTTGTAGATTGACATCCCCCGGCTGGCCGGCGGCTCAGAGCCTGAAGGATGCATGCCTTCTGGTTTAGATCTCCTGTGCGAGCTGCTGGATGCAGCTGATCGTCAGCATATAATCCTCTTCGACCTTTTCTAACATCGGCTCGATGTCCTCGCCATATGCCTGCCCGCCGCGCAGGCGCTCAGCCATTTCATTGCTGGACACATACAGACGGTCCAATGACAGGTTCTGGCACACGCCCTTGAGCGTATGCGCCGCCCGGAACGCCTCGTCCATGTTCCGCTCTTTTAACGACGTACAAAGCAGTTCATAGCTTTTGTCGTTTAAAACTTTTAATAAAAACTTTTTTACCCTCTCGTCGGTCCGCAGGCGGCTCAGAACGCCGTCATAGTCGGCCCCCATCGTTTCATAACACTCTCTGACTGTCATCTGCTGATCTCCTCTCTGCTTTATTCGTCCGTCAAAATATCTTTTAGGCTTTCATCATAAAAGCGGTAGGTACCGCGCCCGTTCTTCTTTACCGAGTAGAGCGCCTCATCCGCCATATGGTACAGCGTATCATAGTCGCCGCCGCAGTCCTTCGCACAGGAAATCCCCATGCTGATGCAGATGGAAAAATCCTTATACTGCCCGGTTAACTGGCTGTAGATACGCTTCACCTGCGGCTCCATGGTCGTCTTGTAGGCCATGAAAATCATAAACTCATCGCCGCCGGTACGCGCCGTAATATCGTCGCTTCGGGTGCTGTCTTTGATGGTCTTAGCCACATGCTTTATGACCTCATCGCCGAACAAGTGCCCATAATTGTCGTTTGCCTGTTTAAAATGATCCAGATCAAAGAGCATCATAATATAACGCTTCTCCGGATCTCCCGCGGACAGGAGCGCCACGATTCGCTTGCGCGCTTCCGCATGGTTTAACAGCCCCGTCAGGGAATCATGGGCGGCCATCACCTCCAGGCGGCTCAACCGTTCCATATTGTCGTGGACATCGACGATTTTGCCGATCGCCCCCACATAGGCCGGATCCTCCTCGCCGTCCCACATGGAACGGGCGATGACACGGCTCCAGCGCTCGTGGCCTTTGATATGCAGGATGTAGTTTTTGTCAACAACCGGCGTTTTGGGTGTCGTGGCTGTCAGCGCCGCCAGGAGTTCTTCAAAATCTTCGGGAGAAAAAACACCGTTGCCAAACGCGGATTCCCGCGGATTCGGAACCGCCTCCGGCAGCCCCAGGTAGCGGGCGCCCCACTCCGAAAGAATCAAAAGCTCCGGCGTCTCGGTATACTCAAACTGAATTTCCTGGGACAGCTCGGCGAAAAACTGATATTTCGTGCGCTCATGCTCCAGAAGATGCAGGGTACGTTCCGACATGTTCAGGCCATCCTGCGCCACAACCATCTGCTCCACGCTCTCGAGGATTTCTTTCTGAGGAGAGAACGAATTCTCCTCCATGGTATGAAATTCATTTTTGAGCGTATCCGATATGTCGTCCAGGCACTCCAAAAGAATCGGGTTAAAAGCGCCGCACTCGCCGTTTTTGATCATCTCGATGGTCTTTTCATGGGAGTAAGCGTCTTTGTACACGCGCTTGCTGGTCAAAGCGTCGTAGACGTCGGCCAGCGCCACCACCTGGGCCGCGATCGGGATCTGCTCTCCTTTGAGACCGTCCGGATAGCCGCGACCGTCGTAACGCTCGTGATGCCACCGGCAGATCTGGTAGCCGGTTTCGATCAGCGGTTCGTTTTCCCACATCGTAGAGTTGCGCAGGATCTTGGCGCCCTCGGCCGCATGCGTGCGCATAATGGCAAATTCCTCGTTGGTTAAGCGTCCCGGCTTATTGAGGATTTCCGAGGGAACGACAATCTTGCCGATATCATGGAGCGCGGCGGCATTACAGATCATGGGAATATCCTTGCGGGAAATATTATACTGGTCTGTTTTATGCAGCAGGCTTTTTAGGAGCAGCTCTGTCAAGGTACGGATATGTAATACATGAAGGCCGCTTTCGCCGTTTCTGAATTCAACCAGATTGGACAATATTTCAATCATCATCTTATTGTCCTTCTCTTTTTCAAGAAGCTGGTCCATCACCATATGCGCCAGCTCTTTTTGTTTGGCGGCCAGCATAATCGTGCTTAATACGCGACGGCGTACGGTCCGCTCGTCAAACGGACGACTGATATAATCCAGAACTCCCAGGTCATAAGCCCGGTCCACATAAGACGGCACTGTTTCCGCGGAGATCATAATGACAGGGACGCTCTTGATCCAGCCGTTTTTGTTCATAACGGCCAGCGTCTCAAAGCCGTCCATGACCGGCATCACGATATCCAACAGCATCAGGGAGATTTCCTGCTCCTGTGTCTGTAAAATCGCCGACGCCTCCATGCCGTTCTCGGCTTCGAGGATTTCAAATTCATCAGAAAGCATATCCGAGAGCAACGCACGGTTCATCTCCGCGTCATCGACAATCAAGATTTTCTTTTTCATACGGTTTTTTTCACCTGTTTGCATGATTTTTCCTTTTACACCTTATTTGAGATATTTGCGCAGAAGCTGTGTCAGCCGCTCCACGTCAATGGGCTTTGCCACATGCTCATTCATACCGCAGGCCAGACAATGCTGGATATCGTCGGAGAAAGCGTCGGCCGTCATAGCAAAGATCGGCAGGTCCTTATCCGCACGGTCAAGCGCCCGGATCCGTTCGGCCGCCTCATACCCGCCCATCACCGGCATACGGATATCCATCAGAATAATATCATAATGACCGATTTCCGAAGCCTCAAACATCTCGACGCAGAGCTTGCCGTTCTCCGCCCAGTCTACCTCAAATCCGGCTTCGGTCAAAATGTCCTCGGCGATTTCCCAGTTCAGCTCGTTGTCCTCGGCTAAGAGGATCTTTTTGCCGGTAAAGATATCCTCATTCTCATCCTTTTTCTCTTGCTCCTCCCCCTCGCCTTCAATGAGCCGGCTCAGGCCAAGATACAGATTCGACTTAAAGAGCGGCTTGGAGATAAAGCCCTGCGCGCCGGCCTGACGCGCATCCTCCTCGATATCGCTCCAGTCATAGGCCGAGATAATCAGGATCGGAATGCCCTCTCCCACACACGCGCGAATCTGCCGGGTTGCCTGCAGGCCGTTCATGTCGGGCATCTTCCAGTCGAGGAGCACTACCTCATAATCGTCCTGCTGCACATGGCGCTTGCGTACCATTTCCAGGGCGGTATGCCCGTTCAGGGCCCATTCCGCCTCTACGCCGATCTCCTTTAACGTCTCCACCGCGCTTTGACACAGATCTTCGTTGTTATCCACGACCAGCATTTTCCAGGGCGGCAGCTGCATATCCTTCTCCGGCACCACCGCGCGCTCCAAATCCAGCGTTATATGGAATTCGCTGCCCTGGCCCGGCGCACTCTTTAGGTCAATGGTCCCGCCCATCGCGTCGACAATCGACTTGGTAATGGCCATCCCCAGGCCGGTCCCCTCCACCTTATCGACATTGGAGCTTTTTTCACGGCTGAAGGTATCGAAAATCTCCTTTTGGAATTCAGGCGACATGCCGATTCCCGTATCCTTTACCCAAAAATGGCAGCGCACATAATCCGGCCCCTTGGGCGAGTCCTCCTGGCTGAGATAGACATTGATCGTCCCGCCCTCGGGCGTAAATTTAATGGCATTGGACAAGAGGTTAATCAAAATCTGATTCAGACGTACGCTGTCGCAGTGCACCTCCTCCGTCTCGATTTTCTGAATAAAGATGTCAAAATGCTGCTGCCTGGCAAACACCTGCGGCTGTACGATATTCACGATATTGCTCATCGCCTCGCGCAGCGACAGCTGATTTACATTTAATGACAGCTTCCCGCTCTCGATCTTTGACATATCCAGCACGTCGTTGATCAGCCCCAAAAGGTGCTTGCTGGACATCATAATCTTCTTTAAGCAGTCCTGCACACGGGCCTGATCCTGGATATTGGCCACGGCGATCGCCGTCATCCCCACGATTCCATTCATCGGCGTACGGATATCGTGACTCATATTGGAGAGGAACTCGCTCTTGGCCTTATTGGCGCGGATCGCCTCCGCCCGCGCCGTATCCAGCTGCTTCATCTGCCGCTGGGAGATTCCATAGTACAGGATAAAGATCACAATGATCGTCGCCATGATCAGAGCGCAGGCGCTGAACATCGTGCGGATCCGTTCATTGCCCAGAGTATTGATGGCGTCGTCAAGGATGCCGACCGGCATAATACTGACCAGATACCAATCGGAAAGCGGCAGCGGGGAACAATAAATATGCTGGCTCATTCCGTTGGCCTGAACCAACGAGGAATAGCTTTCCTTCACCGCGATCGCGGCCTGCAGCTCTTCGACATGCTGCGTTGCTGTCTTTCCGCCAAAATGCTGGTACTCCTCCCGGATACGGTCAAAATAATTGTCGCGGAAGGCGTCGCCGGTGCGAATGACAAAGCTGCCGTCCTCATAGATCACATGCGTATACATGAGGGAGTTTTCCCCGTCTAACACCAGCTCTTCTTCCAGCTGCTGCATCGGCAAGGCCGCTACTAAAGCGGTGCTTGTACGGCCGCCGCTCATCTCATATGCGGCATCCATACCTAATACCAGCAGCCTTTCCCCGTTCTGGTCGTAGCCGCTGCCGACCTTATTGTCACCCTCGATCAGGGATTGCATAAAAGAATCGTGATGAATGATCTCAATGGGCGCGTCTCCCAATATCATTTCACTCTCACCCTCAGGCGTGTACAAGGCAAGATATGTAAAGTTCCGGATCTCGGCACTGAAGGCCATCTCGGACAGCATCTCTTCTCCATAGGCGGTGTCTTCCGGATTCGTCCGATCGATAATCCCCTGTACCTGGGCCAAGCGCAAATCCATGATCGCCGCAAACTTCTGTTCGATTTGACGGTTCATCTCCGCCATATAAATCGAGCCGATCTCCGTGATAGAGTCCTCGCTGCGCTGGGACATGCGCAGGGAAACCCACAGAAAAACGACAATACAAAGCAGGATCAGGTAGCTGAAGCTGGCCACTAAAAATTTCTTTGGTTTTTGTAACATCAAAATGGTACTCCTTTTTCTGAGTGCAAACGCTGTTTCCCTGTTCTTGCTTACGCCTCTGCCTCTAATTCCACCTGAC
>CANSWW010000071.1 GCA_947650845.1 uncultured Lachnospiraceae bacterium | reverse complement strand
TGGAATATTACCATTCCCCAGCTGACAGGCCGTGAAGAACGCAGAGCCTATGTCTGTCTGCCGGAATCCTATGACGAGGAGCCACAGCGGTTTTATCCGGTTCTGTATATGTTTGACGGGCACAACGTATTTTTTGATTCGCATGCCACCTATGGCAAGTGCTGGGGCATGAAGGAATACATGGAGCAAAGCAGGACGCCGCTGATTATCGCGGCGGTTGAGTGCAATCACAGCCCCGACCACGGGCGGCTCAGCGAATATTCCCCGTACAGCTTTCAGGACCCCTACTTCGGGTCGATTACCGGCCGCGGCGAGATCACGATGGACTGGCTGATTCATACGTTTAAAGAAGAAATTGACGGCCATTTCCGCACGAAGCCGGACCGGCGGCATACGTTTATTGCCGGCAGCTCCATGGGGGGGCTAATGAGCCTGTACGCCCTCTTTGCGCACAACGACGTATTCTCGCGGGCTGCGGCCCTCTCCCCGTCGCTGTGGGTGGATCCTAAGCGGCTGGAGACGCTGTTTCGCAATGCGGCGCTTAATCCGGAAACGCTTTTGTACATGGATTACGGCTCACGCGAGCTTGCCAATCATCGGGGAATGGCCGCCAAATTTGCCGGCGCGGCCGCGCAGCTGATGAAGCGGGAAATTTGGGTGGAGAGCCGTATTGTCCCCGGCGGCGAGCACTGCGAGGCCAGCTGGGAGCGGCAAATCCCCTTTTTCATGAATACGCTTTTGTACTCCCTGGAACAGGAAATGCCACAATCTGTCACTGCCGATGAAGAGAAGGAGACGCTATGAAAAATATTATTTTTATTTCCCCTAATTTTCCGTCCAATTACTGGGTGTTTTGCCGGGAACTGAAAAAGAACGGACTGAATGTCCTGGGGATCGGCGATCAGCCCTACGACGAGCTGGCCGGCGAGCTTAAGGAAAGTTTGAACGAATATTTTTGGGTTTCCAGCCTGGAGAATGACGATGAAGTCTACCGCGCCGTCGCTTTCTTGATTTACAAGCACGGGCCGATCGACTGGTTGGAATCCAACAATGAATACTGGCTGGAACGGGACGCGAGGCTGCGCACCGCGTTTCACATTTTGAGCGGCTTTCAGGAGGAGGATATCCCGCGAATCAAGTACAAGTCCCGCATGAAGGAATACTATAAAAAGGCCGGTATCCCCGTCGCCCGTCATCATATGGCGGATACGCTGGAGGACAGCCTGGCGTTTGCCAAGACCGTAGGTTATCCGGTCGTAGCAAAGCCCGATAACGGCGTGGGCGCTTCCCATACCTTTAAAATCGCGGATGAGCGCCAGATGAAGCGCTTTTTCCGGGACAAATGGCCGGATACCCCTTATATTATAGAAGAGTTTGTGGACGGCGAGGTGAATTCCTACGACGCTATTATCGATTCCCACGGCGAGCCGCTCTTTGAGGCCGGCAATGTGACGCCGGTATCGATTATGGACGTAGTCAATCAAAATGACAATTCGATTTTCTATATTCGCAAACAATTGCCCGACGATATCCGGGAGATGGGCCGGGCAACCGTAAAAAGCTTTGGCGTCAAGAGCCGTTTTGTCCATTTTGAGTTTTTCCGCCTGCTGCGCGATCAGGAAAGCCTGGGAAAGAAGGGCGATGTGATCGCGCTGGAAGTCAATATGCGGCCCAGCGGCGGCGTCACGCCGGACATGATCAATTTTGCCCACAGTACGGATGTGTATAAGATTTGGGCGGACATGATTGCCTTTGATTTCTCCACAATTCCGGCCGGCAAGCATGCCTACTGCGCTTTTGTCGGCCGCCGGGACGGTAAAAACTTTGTCCTCAAGCATACGGATATTCTCGATCGGTACCATGAGAATTTGCGCATGGCCGAACGGATCCCCGATGTGTTGTCCGGCGCTATGGGCAATCAGATGTATATCGCGACCTTTGATACGAAGGAAGAGATGGACGCCTATTATAAGGATATGCTGGCCTGTCGGGAGGAAGCACCGGCGGATAAGACGGCGGATTCGAAGGAGCATGCCGGTACGCCGCAAAAGCAGAGCCAATCAGCCGCAGGCAAGTGAAGCGGAATTTCGCAACGGAATGGTTGGAAAAGACAATGAAAAGGGGCTGTCATGTTGCGACAGCCCCTGCTCCACTTCGTCAGTTCAGCTCCACGGTCCAGCCATACGGATCCGCGATCTTGCCCCACTGGATCCCGGTCAGATAATCGTACAGCTTCTGTGTGAGCGGCCCGGTCTTGAAATCGCTGACAGTCGTGATCTGTCCCTTGTAGTTCAGCTCGCCGATCGGGGAGATGACGGCGGCGGTGCCGGTGCCCCAGGCTTCCTCCAGGCGACCGTCCTTTGCCGCTTCCATCAGCTCATGGATGGACAGGCGGCGCTCTTCTACCTCGTATCCCCAGTCTTTCAGGATATGGATAATGGAATCACGTGTGATTCCTGCTAACACGGATCCCTCTAACGGCGGCGTTACGACCTTACCGTCGATCTTGAACATGACGTTCATCGTGCCGACCTCTTCTACATATTCCCGGTGAACGCCGTCCAGCCACAGTACCTGGGTGTATCCGAGCTTCTCTGCCTTCTCCTGCGCCTTTACGGAAGCCGCGTAGTTGCCGCCGCATTTGCAGAAGCCGGTGCCGCCGATCACGGCGCGCACATATTCATCCTCGACAAAAATCTTCACCGGGTTTACGCCCTCCGGATAATAGCAGCCCACCGGAGAAAGGATGATGTAAAAGCGGAAGCTGCTCGACGGGTGTACGCCGATCGTACATTCGCTGGCATAGGTCACGGGGCGGATATACAGAGAGGTCTCCGGCAGATCGGGGATCCAGTCCCGTTCCACATTTACCAGCGCCTTGACCGCCTCGACAAACATATCCTCGGGGATCTCCGCCATGCAGAGACGCTCGTTGGATTTGCGCATCCTTTTGGCGTTCATGTCCGGCCGGAACAAGAGGATGCGGTTGTCCTCGGTGCGATAGGCCTTCAGTCCTTCAAACGTTTCCAGACCATAGTGCAGGGTAACGCAGCGGGGATCCATAATGAAATCGTCGTAGGGAAGAATCTGCGGGTCGTGCCAGCCCTGTCCCTTGTCGTAATCCATGACGAACATATAGTCCGTTACATATTTACCGAAGCCAAGATGATGAAAATCCGGCTTTTCTTTTAGCTGCGCTGCTTTCGTAAATTTGATTTCCATAGAAAATCCCCCTTTGCAAAAATACTTCCTAAAAATACTTCCTTATAACTATAGCACTTGAAATCCGCTTGTCAATCCCCGGAGCCGAAAAAACTTAATTCTTAAAACTATGAATCGGCGCGGGAATGCGTCCGCCCCGGTTTACAAAGCCCTCGCAGGAGAAACGGCTGACCGGCATAATCGGCGCGTACCCGAGCAGACCGCCGAACTCCACGATCTCTCCCACTCCTTTGCCGATCACCGGGATCACACGCACGGCGGTCGTTTTCTGGTTAATCATGCCGATCGCCGCCTCGTCGGCCAGAATCCCGGCGATGGAGGCGGCCGGCGTATCGCCCGGGATGGCGATCATGTCAAGGCCGACCGAGCACACGCAGGTCATGGCTTCCAGCTTTTCTAAGGTAAGCGCCCCGTCGTTGACGGCGTCGATCATTCCCTGATCCTCGCTGACCGGGATAAAGGCGCCGCTTAAGCCGCCCACATAGGACGAAGCCATGACGCCGCCCTTCTTTACCTGATCGTTTAACAGGGCCAGGGCGGCGGTCGTTCCCGGCGCGCCCACACGCTCCAGCCCCATCTCCTGCAGAATCTCCGCCACGCTGTCACCGACGGCGGGAGTCGGCGCCAGCGACAGATCGACGATGCCAAACGGGATTCCCAGACGCGCCGACGCTTCCTGCGCGACCAGCTGGCCGACACGCGTGACCTTGAAGGCGGTTTTCTTGACGGTTTCACACAGCACTTCAAAATTCGCGCCCCGTACCTGCTCCAGGGCGTATTTGACGACGCCGGGACCGCTGACGCCGACGTTGATGACCGCGTCCGGCTCGGTCACGCCATGGAAGGCGCCGGCCATGAACGGGTTGTCATCCGGCGCATTGCAGAATACCACCAGCTTGGCGCAACCCAGGGAATCGTGCTCCTTAGTCGCTTCAGCCGTGGCCTTTACCACATCGCCCATCAGGCGGACGGCGTCCATGTTGAGGCCGGTCCGCGTCGAGCCGATATTCACCGAGCTGCAGACCCGTTCGGTACAGGCCAGGGCCTGGGGGATCGCGCGGATCAAGCGCTCCTCGGAGGGCGTCATTCCCTTGCCAACCAGCGCCGAAAAGCCGCCGATGAAGTTTACCCCCACCTCATGGGCCGCCCGGTCCAGGGTCTGCGCCAGCGTCACGTAATCCTCCGGCCCGCGGCAGGCGGCGCTGCCGATCAGAGCGGCCGGCGTGACGGAAATTCGCTTGTTGACAATCGGGATTCCGTATTCCAGCTCAATCTCCTGCCCGACCCGGACCAGATTTTTGGCATAGGCGGTGATTTTATTGTATATGTTCTCATTCAGCCGGGACAGGTCGCTGTCCATACAGTCTAACAGACTGATTCCCATGGTGATGGTCCGCACGTCCAGCTTTTCCTGCTCGATCATTTTGTTGGTTTCATGTACTTCAAAAATGTTAATCATTCTGCGGCGCGCCTCCTTTTGTCTTTTCCGGCTCAGATCCGGTGCATTTTGTTGAAGATATCCTCATGCTGGCAGCGAATGACTACGCCGATTTCGTCGCCGATCTGGTCTAACTCCGTCACCAGCTCCGAGGTGGATTTGGCGGACTGATTGGCGTCTACGATCATCATCATATTAAAATAGCCGTCGATGATCGTCTGGGAAATGTCCAGAATATTGATCTTATTATTGGCCAGATACGTGCAGACTTTGGCAATGATGCCTACCGTGTCGTGGCCTACCACCGTGATAATTGTCTTTTTCATAACAAATTCTCCTCATGTTTTTCTTTTCCATTATTATAATCTATGCCTTCAGTCGAGATACACGACCTGCGACAGAGAATCCCGTTTGGCCACGACGATCGGAAAATCCCCGGCATCATACGGATTATCGCCCATCGTGATTTCCAGGCGCACGGCCTCGTAGGCCAGCTCCGGCAAATTGTTTTCCTTGCTCAGGTGGCCGAGAAAAATATGCTTCATGTTATCGTGCAAAATCTCGCACAAAAGCCTTCCGCACGCTTCGTTGGACAGATGGCCGTAATCACTTAGGATCCGCTGCTTTAAAGGGTACGGATAGGGTCCGACCTGCAGCATGCGCACATCGTGATTCGATTCCAGGAAAACAGCGTCCAGATGCTGCAGACGGTCGATCGTATATTGGCTGTAATTGCCCAAATCCGTACAGACGGCCGCGCTTTTCGCGCCCTGCTCGACCCGATATCCAAGCGGCTGCGCCGCGTCATGGCTGTTGGCAAAGGGCTTGATTTGCAAATCGCCCACCTGGAACGCCCTGTCGGCCTCAATGGGACGGTACAGCTCTTCGTCAATCCGTCCCAGGCCCTTGTTTTTCTTAATCTGCCCGATGGTGCCGGCCGAAGCATAGAGGGGGATTCCCAGCTTGCGGGCCAGGACGCCGATCCCGCCGATATGGTCGGAATGCTCATGGGTAATCAGCACCCCGCTTAAGTCCTCCCCCTTCAATCCGATCTCCTGAAGGCCGCTCTCGATTCTCTTGTAAGCAATTCCTGTGTCTATCAACAAATGTGTAGATTCGGAACCGATATAGACGCAGTTTCCGCTGCTGCCGCTGGCAATACTCGTTAATCTCATCTTTTTTGCTGGGCCTCTCCTTTGTAGTGCTTGTGTCCGTTTCTTGTGTGACACCTCTTTTGTTTACATAATATTTTTATGTAAATCCTCGCTCCGACAACAGCCGGGACAGCGCGCCCCGCAGCTGTTTTACGCTGCCGGTGTTGTCTATGGTCGCCTGGCATCGACTCCGCCACTCGCTCTCGCTCAGCTGGCTGTCCATGATCGCCTGCGCCCGCTCTCGCGTATAGCCGCGGCTGTCCAAAAGCCTTGCAAAGCGTGTCTCCCGGTCGGCGTACACATACCAGATTTCATCGCAGATTTCGTCGTAGCGCTCCTCCAAAAGCAGAGCCGCCTCGATCACAAGCAAGGGCCGCCGGCTTTCCTCGATCCGGCGAAGGATCTCCCGCTTGACCGCCGGGTGCGTTAAACGGTTTAGCAACCGTCTTTTTTTCTCCTCGGCAAATACCAGGCGGCCCAAGGCGGGGCGGTCGATCCGCCCGTCCGGTGTAAGAATTTCTTTGCCAAAGGCCGCGACAATTTGCCCGTAAGCGGCTTGCCCCGGCTCTGTCAATTCATGGGCGACTAAATCAGCCTGGATCACCGCCGCGTCATAGTCCTGCTGCAGAATCGTGAGGACGACGCTTTTACCGGAGCCGACACCGCCGGTAATCCCTAAAATCTTTTTTTTCATTTTATTACCGCCTTTCCGAGGTGCGCCTTCGCAGCTCCGGCAGTACCGTGACCAGCATCGTCGCGTAGCAGGCCACGCCGCCGATCAGGTTGGATATTGGTTCCGCCGCAAAAATACCGTTTAGTCCGAACCGCAGGGGCAGCAAAAGCGTCAGCGGCGTTACGATGATGATTTTGCGGAAAATCGAGAAAAATACCGCCCGCCGCGCTTTGCCGAGGGCGACGAACACACTCTGCCCGGCGCTTTGCAGCGCCATCAAAAATAGTCCGAAGAAATAAATATGAATCGCTCCTACGCTCGCCGTAATCATTTCCGGCTCGTCGTTAAACAGCCGCACAAAGAATTCCGGAAAAAGCAGGATCAGCATCCAGAAAAACAGGCAGCTGATAACGCAGAATACGGAGACAAACACAATGGCCTGTCGCACTCGCTCATAGGCCTTGGCGCCGTAATTGAAGCTGATGACCGGCTGCGCCGCGTTGGTCATACCCATGACCGGCATGTTGAAGATCTCCCGGATTGAGGTCATGACCGTCATCACGCCGACATATAGGTCGCCGCCGTATGTCTGCAGCGTATTGTTGCAGACGATCTGCACGACGCTGTTGGTGGCCTGCATCATAAAGCCGGACAGCCCCAGAGAGACGATTTTTTGCAGGCGCTTTTTTTCGACCCGCATGAAGGGCAAACGGATTCTAAGAAGGGTGCGGCGGCCGGATAGAAACCCAAAGACCCAGGCGGCGGATAAAAACTGGCTGAACACGGTCGCCAGCGCCGCCCCCCTTACCCCCATCTTAAGCCCGAAGATCAGGAGCGGATCGAGGGCGATGTTGACCGCCGCTCCCAATAGCGACGTCATCATGCCGATCCGTCCGAAGCCCTGGGCATTGATGAAGCCGTTCATCCCCAGGCTTATCATCACAAAGATCGTCCCGCAGAGATAGATCACGGCGTAATCGCGGGCAAACGGATAAGTGGTATCGCTGGCGCCGAACAGATAGAGGACCGGGCGCAGAAAAACCAGGCACAGCGTCATCAACGCAGTCCCTGTCAGCAAAAGCATGGAAAAGGAGGTTCCCATCAAGCGGCCGGCTTCCTCGTCATTGCCGGCCCCCCGCTCCATCGAAAAAAGCGGAGCGCCGCCCATGCCGTAGAGGTTGGCAAAGGCGTTGAGGATCATAATAATCGGAAAACAGATGCCAAGACCGGTCAGCGCCAAATCTCCGCTTCCGGCAATCCGCCCTATGTACATGCGGTCCACAATATTGTATAAAAGGCTGACCATCTGCGCCAGCGTCATGGGGACCGCCAAGTCAAGGATACAGCGGCTGACCTTTCCCTGGGAAAAGTCAGTCCGGTGGGCGCTCATACCTGCAGCAGGGCGATCCCGGCGCCCAAAAGAGCGCCGGCCACGACCTGCGAGGGCGTATGCCCGACAAATTCCTTTAGCTTCTCCTCATTGGTAACATCCTGCCCCAGCGTTTCCAGAAGCTGGGCGATTTCCTTGATTACCTTGGCCTGTTTGCCGGTTTCCAGCCGCACTCCCATCGCGTCGTGCATGACGATGATCGCCAGGAGAAGCGTCACTGCAAACTCAAAAGAAGAGACGCCGTAGAGGCTGCCGGAACGCACGGCCATCGCCATGACGGTGGCCGAGTGGCCGCTGGGCATGCCGCCGTCCCCAAAGAGACGGCTAAGATCCAGCCGCCGGTTCATTCCCCAGTAAATCAAGGTTTTCAACACCTGCGCGCACAGCCAGGCCGTACAGCCGCAGATGAGAATCTCATTCAATAAAAGCTCTTGAAAAAAATCCATCAAACTCGTGGTAACTCCCTCTATTTTGTTTCAAACCAGCTGCCGCCGGTATTGACATCCACCTCCAAAGTAACGGCCAGCGAGGCGGCCGCCTCCATCTCCTCCTTTAAAAGAAGGCAGACTCGCTCCTTTTCCTTAAGCGGAGCTTCCAGGAGAAGCTCATCGTGAACCTGCAGGATAATGCGGGTTTTCAGCCCTTCCCGATGCAGCTGTCGGTCCACGCGGATCATCGCCAGCTTCATAATGTCGGCGGCCGTGCCCTGAATCGGGGAATTCATGGCAATCCGCTCCCCAAAATTGCGCTGCATGAAATTCGAGGATTTTAATTCCGGGACCGGACGCCGGCGGCCGTAGAGCGTCGATACGTACCCCTGCTCCCGGGCCTGTGTGACAAGGCCGTCCAAAAAGTGTTTGACGCCCGGATAGGTTGCGAAATACCTCTCGATATAGTCAAGCGCCTCCTGCCGGGAGATGCTCAAATCCTCGCTCAGCCCAAAGGCGCTGATCCCGTACACAATCCCGAAGTTGACCGCCTTGGCATTGCGCCGCTGGAGGGAGGTAACCTCCTCCAACGGGATGTGAAATACCTGCGACGCTGTGATCCGGTGGATATCCTGCGCCTGGCGATAGGCCTCGATCAGGCTCTGGTCGCCCGACATGTGCGCCAGCACGCGCAGTTCAATCTGCGAATAATCGGCATCGACAAAGACACAGCCGTCTGCCGGTACAAATACCTTGCGGATTTCCCGTCCCAGCTCCATGCGCACGGGAATATTTTGAAGGTTCGGTTCCGTGCTGCTGATGCGGCCGGTCGCCGTGATCGTCTGATTGAAGGTGCCGTGAATACGGCCGTCGGCGCCGATGAATGCCGCCAGGCCGTCGGCATAGGTGGATTTTAATTTCGTAAGCTGGCGGTATTCAAGAATTTTGGCGATGACCGGTACGTCCGCGGCCAGCTTTTCCAGTACGTCGGCCGCCGTACTGTACCCGGTCTTGGTTTTTTTGCCGCCGGGCAGCTTCATCTTATCAAAGAGGATTTCGCCCAGCTGCTTGGGCGAGTTGATGTTAAAGGTCTCGCCGGTCATCTCATAAATCGTCTGCTCCAGCACGGTAATCTGCTCAGCCAGGCGGTCGCCGTATTCGCGCAGCTTTTGTTTTTCGACCCGGATCCCCTCCTTCTCCATCCGATAAAGCGCATAGGCCAGGGGCATCTCAATCTCCCGATATAATTTGCACATGGACACTTCCTCAAGCTTTTCACAAAGGACCGGCTGTGTCTCCAGGCATATCCGGGCTTCCTCTGAAAGGGCTGTGCGCAGCCGCTCCTCCCGCTCCTCCTCGCTTAATTTGCCGGCGGCCCGTCCCGTAAGATCCGCACGCGAGGGAACCGTCTGTCCCAGATAATCCCGGGCCAGATCGTCATAGTCGTACGTGCTCTTTAAGGGGTTTAGCAGATACGCCGCAATCCCCAAATCCCACACCGCCTCGCTCTCCGGGATCGAAAGCGCCTTCAGCGCCGCTTTCAGATCCAAAAAGCCGACAAACCCTTCGCCCCGTGTACAGATCTCGCGCACCAGGCATTCCAGATTATCCTTCAGATAGGCCGGCGTAATAAAACCGCCCGTCTCAATCACAAAAAGCTCCGCGTGCTCTACGCCTCTGTACGCCAGGGCCGCCCGCTTCAGCTCCCCGGCGTCTGTCTCCAGCGCAAGCCCCAGGCTCTCCGCCTGCCTGGCGCTCTCATAGACGCTCTCCGCCATCAGCAGGCTGTCTACCGTCATGGCGCTCCATTCCTGCTCCTTCTTATCCTGCAGGCCGGCCGAGGTATCGGGGAATTTATTCAAAAGCGATTTGAACTCCAGCTTTTTGCACAGCTCATAGGCCGCCGGCGTATACAGCTCTCCCAGCCTGGCCTCGTCGCGGGAAAAGGAAATCTCGCAGTCCAGCCGGATCGTCGCCAGCACCTTGGAGAGCTTTGCCAGGTCGTAGTGCTCCTCCAGCGCCTTGGCGGCTCTCGGCGGCTTGATTTCGGCGCGGTGCTCGTAGGCGTTTTCGATCGAATGATAGGCGCCGATCAGGGCGGTGGCCGTCTTTTCGCCGATGGAGGGAACGCCGGGAATATTGTCGGAGCTGTCGCCCATCAGGGCCTTCACATCAATAAATTCCTTCGGATTCACTCCGTAAAGGGCTTCGACATCGGCCGGCGTATAGTTTTCGATGACGGTCCCGGTACGCTTGGTCTTGGGGATGCGGATCAGCACATGCTCGTCCGAAAGCTGCAATAGGTCGCGGTCGCCGGAAACGACGACGACATCTAACCCCTGGCTTTGACAAAGTACCGACAAGGTTCCTATGATATCGTCGGCTTCCATGCCGGCCAGCTCTACCGTGGGAATCTCCATGGCGGCCAGCAGCTCTTTTAAAAGAGGGACCTGCTCGTGCAGCTCCTCGGGCATCGGCTTGCGCGTCCCCTTGTATTCGGCAAACAGGGCATGCCGGAAGGTGGGGGCCTTTACGTCAAAGGCCACGGCCAGATACTGGGGCTGTTCCTCCTCGAGGATTTTAAACATGATATTGCAGAAGCCGTACACGGCATTGGTGTGCAGACCGGCCGAATTGGTCAGCTCCGGAATTCCGTAGAAGGCACGGTTTAAGATGCTGTAGCCGTCCATCAAGACAATTTTTTCCCTCATAGCGTTCTCCATTCACATTCATTTTGATTGCCCAGGTTTTGGCTGTTTTGACGTACTTTTGGCGGCCGCAGTTTTATGGCAGCCACAGGCGCAGCTGAAACCACAGCGTGCTGAGCACGCTCCAAAAGGCGGCCGTGGACAAAGCGTATTTGACGATACAGGCCAGCGTAAAGCGGCGCACGCGCTCCTGCGCATTGTACAAACTCAGCTCCAGGGACATCGTCTCGCTGGAGGCCAGGCCGTCCTCGCTGTCTAACTGGCGGATGCCCTGCATGACGGAATAGGTGATCTCCAGCTCATCGTAGCATTCCTTGCAGGTATGAGCATGATCCAGGAATTCCTGCATCTCTTCTATTTCTAACCGTTTGGCGATATACGCCGGTATTTTGGATTCAAACGTTCGGCAGGTCACAAATAACTCC
>CANSWW010000070.1 GCA_947650845.1 uncultured Lachnospiraceae bacterium | reverse complement strand
AATGATATGCCCCTTATATGAGACCGCCGCCATGATTTTAAATTGACGCCCGCCCTCCATACAAAAGTACTGGCTGGCAAAGGTTCCGGATGCCATCTGTGTATCCGTCTTTCCTATGGCCCGGACATCCGCGTGAATCAGTTCAATGGTGTTGGACTCGGCCGCCGCCCCTGTTTCGCTTACGGCAACTACATAGCTGTCCTCTATTCGCAGTGTACCTGTTCCGCCTTGATTTGCAAAAATCGCGCGGCTGATATTTCCGGTTCCGGGATTGTTTTTGACAATGGTACGGCTTCCATTGCAAATGGTTACATCTCCACGCACGGAACGTAAACCGCATGCCATCCCGGCCGCCGATCCATAAGCGATCTGTACCCGCGTGCCATCGATCGTAATATTGCCGATCGTCTGAATCGCATCCGTCTGGCTGTCGATCTTTAGCGAGCCGGCGCCCGTTACCACCAGATCCGCCAGGCCGGTGTCCGAAGTTATATAAATCCCCATCTTATTCGAGGTAATACTGTTCTCCCCCTCCAGCTCTATCCGGCAAGGGACCGAGACTACAATCCCCGTTGTCTGTGCGGTTGTACTGTCAATCTGAGCATTTTTCAGAACCAATACCGCACTCGTCACCTGTCCGTTCTCCACGACCGGCTTCCAAACCATCTCGCCCGTGCCTGCTGTGTAGGTTGTTTCCACGATTGGCATTTGAGATGCATATCTGAAATTTAGGCCCTCTGATTTGTCAAGCGATTCCGCTGCCCGTCGATTATTCTCCCCTCCTGCCGCTTCTATTTCGGGCATGGCCGTTGTTTGGAGCACGAGAGTCGGCATATTCTCCGCTTCTGTCGCCGCTTCGGAATTCCCTGTCTCTTCAGGCTTTATTGTCTCTTCTGACTTTGTCTCGCTTTCGCTCCCTGCCTCTGCTTGCGGCTTTGTTTCTGTTTCCGACTTCGTCTCCGTTTCCGACCCTGTTTCGGTTTCTGATGTCGTCTCGGTTTCCGATTTTATCTCTGTTTCCGGTTTCGTTTCGGCTTCCGGTTTTGTCTCTGCTTCCGACTTTATTTCCGTTTCCGATTTCGGCTCCGCCCCCGGCTTCGTTTCACTTTCCGATTTTGTCGCGATTTCCGACTTTGCCTCTTCTTCCGGCTTCGTTTCACCTTCCGATTTTGTCGCAGATTCCGCCTTCCTTTCCGCCTCCGGCTTCGTTTCAACTTCTGATATTGTCGTGTCTCCCGACTCCAACGCTTCTCCCGGAGAAGCTTCTTCCCTTACGTCCCGCATCTTGCACAAACGAAACCCTTCCGCTATACTGCCGCAAATCTCGCAGTCCTCATCCACACTTTCTTGCGCACACGCGGTCTCGCAGCTGCAAAGCGGCTCCTGTCCTTCTGCCGCGAATGCCGTTTCCGGCCAACTGAAACACAGCAGCCCTGCCATAGCCAGCGCGGCCGGCCGAATCCATTTGTTCCTGCTCATCCTGTCATTCCTCCTCTAAAAACGGTGCTTCCCGCAAAGCCCTAAGGCCTTGCGCCGCCATTATATCCCATTTTCAGAAGCGAATTTCATTTTTGTCGCGAATCACTCGTATTTGGCGTAAATCAACAGAAAAAAAGAATGGATATCCGGCTTCCTTTGTATTAAAATAAAGATACGGAACTAGCGATGTTCTTTTTATATGCAAAATAACAGGAGTAGACAACGATGACCATAGCAATCGTAGACGATAATCCGCAGGATGGCGACCTTCTCGTCTCGCTTCTCTCGCAGTATCAGGAACGGCGCTCTTTGTGTCTGCGCATATGCCGATATACTGGCGGCGAGCAGTTCCTGGCGGCCGCTTCTGTTTCCGACTGCCAGCTCGTCTTTATGGATATTTATATGGAACGAACCGACGGAATTGAAACAGCCCGACAGTTTCACCGAATAAACCCCGAGGCCCTGATTGTGTTCTTTACTACCAGCCGGGAGGACATCTGGCGGGCGGTTGCGCTCCATGAATGCTTTGATTACATTGACAAAAGCACGCTCCATTACCAAAAAATCGCGACAATCCTCGATGACGCGACCAAAAAACTGCGCTGCCAGGCCAAGGTACTGGAATTTTATCACGGAAAGCAAAAAATCCGCCTGCCCCTGGCCCGGACTGCCTGCCTGATTGCTCAGGATAAATACACATGCGTTACCTTTGCAGACGGCCAGGAAGCTCGCTACCGCGTTACCTTCTCTTCTCTCTTGTCCATGCTGGAGACAGACGCCCGCTTTCTCTTATGCAACCGCGGCGTCCTGCTCAATATGGACTATATAAAAAAAGCCGGCCGCGATGTCTTTGTAATGATGGACGGTCAATCCTTTCCGATTCGTAAAAACGACCGGGCACAGATTATCCGGACATTCAACGACTATCAGTTTGTCAAGCTCAATCGACAGGAGACCCCATGACCGACCAAATCCTGCAGGCTGCTCTGTCCACAATGGACACCTTTGTGATCCTGCCTTTAATCGTTTTCTGCTTTCTCCCCGTATACCCGGATATTAAGAGCTCTCCGCTCCGGCTGCTGGGAAAAATCACTGTTTCCTTCCTCGTGATGGAAATCGTCATGTTTCTTATCTTTCTGGCCCGGCCTGACGGCACGGCTCTCAATGAACTGCTCTGCATCGGCTTTTTCTTTTACTTGTATCAAAAAGAAGTCTGCTTAAAACGGTCGCATCTGTGGTTTTTGTTCATGACGGCCTGCCTGATCGGCAGCTTCTCTTTCCTTTCTTATTCTCTGGCGGATATCTTTTTGCATCCCTCGGCCACGATCAACGAAGGGATCCATATGGACTCATCTTTAGTCAAGCTGGCCTTTGAATCCGCTCTGGTGCTTCTGCTGGCCTATCCGGCCCGGAAATATCTGGGCTGGCTTGTCCATCATTTTAATGAAGAAAGGGTCTGGCGCTTTATCTGGCTGCTTCCGGCCGGCTTTATGTTTTTTGCCTTCGGTTTCATCCCCTATAACAATAGCCTCATGTACCAGGGGCGTTTTCTGCAAATGTACCTTGTTACCATTCCCTTCCTTATGATCCTCGTTTTTCTGATCTATGTCCTGTTTTACCTGATGGCACGCTCCTTTGCGGAAAAGCAGGAAATCCTGCAAAAAGCCGCGGTTCTCGAGCTGCAGGCAAAGCAATACGAACAGCAGCAGGCACATATGCGGGAAACAAGCCGCCTGCGCCATGACTTTCGCCATCAGCTCACCGTGCTTGCCCATATGCTGCAAAATCAGGACTATCCAGGACTGGAGCAGTATCTTAGGCAGTATATCCTCACCATCTCGGATACACCCCAAACCTATTGCGCCAGCCCGGCCGCTAACGCCCTCTTAAACCACTATGCCGCTCTTGGCCGGGAACAGCAGATCGAAGTCCGCTTCCAAGTCCGCCTGCCCGAGACGCTTCCCTTGTCGGAAATCGATCTCTGTGTCCTTCTTGGCAACCTTCTGGAAAACGCGGTGGACGGCTGTCGTTCCCTTCCTGAAAAGCAGCGCCAAATTCACTTACGGATCGGCCTCACTTCTCCCCAGGTAATCGCCCTGCAAATTTCCAATCCCTGCAAGGCTCCTCTACAAACGCAGGATGGAACGATCCTCTCTTCCAAACATGACGGACGCGGACAGGGATTGGAATCTGTCCGCGCCATCGTCGAAAAATATCATGGGTATTTGGAGCTGCAGCCTGGCCCGCCCAGCTTTGAAGTGCGGGTATTGCTGAACGTGTAAAATAGCCTCTTTGACCGCACACCTTCGGTCAAAGAGGCTATTTTCTATCTTTTCCGGGCGCAGCTAACCCGGATTCCTTCTTACAAAACGATCCTGTCTTACTCTACGCCGTTTACGGCCTTGGTCAGACGGGAGATTTTTCTGGATGCGGTATTCTTATGATAAACGCCCTTGGTAGCGGCCTTATCAATCGTGGAAATCGCATTCTGCAGGGCGGCGCCGGCCGCTTCCTTGTCACCGGCCGCAACCGCAGCGTCTACCTTCTTCACGGCCGTCTTTACACCGGACTTGATGGACTTATTGCGGGCAGCTTTCGTCTCGTTTACCAGAATTCTCTTCTTCGCAGACTTAATGTTTGCCAATCTGTACACCTCCAAATTGTATGTTTTTTCTTCCAATTTGTTTGCATTATAGCCGGACACGGACGTACCTAATGTAAACACGCTTATATATTTTATAGGATAATTTTAGGAATGTCAATACATAAATTCTCTTTTTTTTAAAGATACTGATACTATCCACAGCCTGTTTCCAGAGTACGGGAAAACCCTGGTATCGCTCTTTCTGCCCGGAATCGGCTGTCCATTTGATCTGCATAAATGAGGAGGCGCAAAATAGACATGAAAAAATCCCCTACCGAACCACCCGTCCGCACCGGCTATCTTCCTAATGAAGGCGGTGGGATGACCGATTCCACAGGCGCGGCGCAAAAAGCCGCGGCGTTTGACGTGCGCACCGACCTGGCCGTAGAAGAAACGGAAACCAAAGAAGCGGGGCCGGCCCTATCCGGCGTATCCACCGAGGAATCGGTGGACACTGTTTCCCAGGTGCACATTACCCGCGTCGTAATCGAAAACGAAACTGGCGCCCGGACCCTGAAAAAACCCATCGGAACCTATATTACCCTGGACGCCGTCCATATGGATGAAAACAACGGCGAATCCCACCGTGAGATCTCACAGGTGCTGGCCCGGCAAATTGAGTCGCTGATCCGGCCTCTTTGCCCGCGCCGCCCTCTCTCGGTTCTGGCCGTAGGCTTAGGTAATAGCAGCGTTACGCCGGATGCTTTAGGGCCCATGGTTTTAGATAACCTGCTGATTACCAGGCATTTAAAAAGCGGAGAGTTCCGCTTCCCCTCGCTTTGCACGGACACCGCCTCGGTATGCGGGATCATCCCCGGCGTGATGGCCCAGACCGGGATGGAGACAGCCGAAATCGTCGAGGCGCTCTGCCACATGGTAAAACCGGACCTGATCCTCGTAATCGACGCCCTGGCGGCCCGCAGCGTCACCCGCCTGGGCACGACCATCCAGCTCACCGATACGGGCATCCATCCCGGCTCCGGGGTCGGCAATCATCGGCACAGCTTAACAAAGGACAGCCTCGGCGTCCCGGTCATCGCTATCGGCGTCCCCACGGTCGTAAGCGCCGCCGCCATTGTCACCGACACACTGGACGCGCTTCTTGACGTACTGCGCCAGGAGCGCAGCACCGAAAGCCTTGCCGCCTCCCTCTCCGGCATGAGCGGCGATGAAAAATACGCTTTGGTGCGCGAGCTTTTGGAACCGCGCTTCGGTCCGATGTTTGTCACGCCCAAGGACATCGACGAAACCGTCAAACGCCTGAGCTTTACCATTTCCGAGGGAATCAATATCTCCCTGTTCGGGGAAGCGCCGCCCTTTTAGACGGCGCTCGCTCAGGGAGCCTCGCTCTCCGTCTCCTGCGCCACGTATTCCGGCGCCCGCTCAAAGCGGCCGGACAGGGAGATATTATTGCGGAAGGTCACATCCGCCGAACCGTTGACCGTAATCTGCACCTGCCCCACCGAGGGCAGCTCCGTCAGAGAGTTGACAATCGAATAGATGACCGCCGTATCCGCCACGTTCAGCGCTTCCTCTAAAAACGTATTGTCGAAATCCACGTAGCATACGTTGTCGCGCAGAGAAACACCCTGAATTTTCACCGAGCCTGGCAGTGTGGCCGTATGCCCCTCCTCCGCCGGCCCCTCGACCAGTTGGTTTAATACCACCCGCTCCAGCGACAGATTATTGGAGTATACCACCGAGCGATACTCCTCCACCAGCCCATTGCCCTCGGCATTGGCAAAATACAACACCAAGTCCGCCTGGTCATACTGATTGGTCGCGTCTCCCGTATTGTCCAAAAAATCCGCTCCGCCAATCAGCACCGGGCTTACCTCCGTAATTGCCTGGTTCAGCGCGCCCTGGCCTCCGCTCCCGCCCTGCGCGCTGCCGGAGCCGTCTCCCGCACCACTCTCGCTCTCCAAGCCGCTCAACGTACCAAAACCGGTATACGGCCGGCCGTTTACATAAATGGAGATGTACTCCACCCCTTCCGGCTGCGTCAATGTCTTGGCCAGCCCCGCGCGGCACAAAAGCTCCGTTACTTTATCCATCAGCGCATAGGTGGTATCAAAGTACACGTTGACTACATTATTTTCCAGGCGGGCCGGGCCGGCCAGCGCCACATTGGCCGGGATCACCCGCCGGCCGTCTCCGCTCTCCGGCACGGTCTGGCACTGGGCTAACAATTCCGCCACAATCCCTTCGGTATCTCCTGCCCGCGTTTCATATACTCGGCTTATGAGCGCCGTCCCTGCCTGATTGACATAATACGTATAGTATTGGCCTTCCTCCAGCTCGGCGCTCTCCGGCTTCCTGCCGCAGCCCGCGACCATCGCCCCGACCGCCAGCATCGTCAAGATAAGGCCGAACACTTCGGCCACACGCGTCCGCTTTCTCTTCTTACTCATGTCTCCGCCTCCTGTCTGCGATACGTGCGCGGAATCCGCACCGTGAAGGTCGTCCCTTCGCCCTCGGCGCTGTGCACCCGGATCGCCCCATGGTGCAGGCTGATGATGCTCTTGGTAATCGCCAGGCCTAAGCCGGTGCCGCCGGAGGCGCGGGAACGAGCCTTGTCCACCCGATAAAAACGCTCAAAAATATGATCCCACTCGCTTTCCGGAATCCCAATCCCGGAATCGTTCACTTTAATATAGAAAAACTGATGGTCCGCATTGAGGGAGACCCGCACCCAGCCGTTATCCACATTGTATTTGATGGCATTCTCCACCAGGTTCATCACCGCCAGGCTCAGCTTCATCTCGTCCGCGTCCGCCAATACCGGCCGAAAGCTCTCCAGCACAAGGTCCACATTGCGCTTCATCGCCAGGGGGCGCAGACGCTTTAGGATATTTTCCATCATTTCATTGATATTTACCTGGGCAATATTCAATTCCGTATGCGCCTTATCCATGCGCACCAGCGTCAGCAAATCGTCGATAATCTGGCTCTCCCGGTCGATTTCTGCCGAAATATCAGTCATAAATTCCCGATATAATTCGACCGGCGCCTCTTCCTGCCCGATCAGCGAGTCGGCCAGCACCCGGATCGAGGTAATCGGCGTTTTCAGCTCGTGGGACACGTTCGATACGAACTGCTGCCGCGATTCATCCAGCGTCCGCAGCCGTGCCAGCGTCCGATTATAGGCCTGCGCGATTTGTATCGTCTCCGCGCAGTCCTCCACCTGGATATCGCCGCCCACCGAATCCTGCGACGACTCGTCAATGGCGCGCGCCACTTTTTTCAGCGGCCGTACAAAACGCGTGGACAAAAACAGGCTCAGCGCCCCAATCAAAACCCCCGCTATCAAAACGGCTACGGTACACTGCTCGCGCAGCCGCTCTCCCTGCGCCCGGATCCCTTCGGTGGAAGCGGTAATCACAAAGACGCCGCTCTGCGTCTCTTCCTTGCCGGCAATCGGAAGCACCAGCTCCAGATAGTCTTGCTCTTCGTCATAGCGGAAACTATTGCTGCCCGAAAAGCATTGGATCACTTCCTCGGAAATATTGTACTTTCCCTCGCCTAGCAGATATGTATCTTTACAGATACGGTAATTGCTGTCCACCAAAATAATACGGCCCCTGTAAAATCGCGCCAGCTGCTCGATCTCCGCCGACAGCACCGGCTGCGCCATATTCTCTATATAATCGCGCTCTTCCAGCTCGCCGACCAAGGCCACGCTCTGATACTGTAGCTCCGTCAAAAGGGAGTCAATTCGGTTCTGTCCGGAGCTGTATACCAGGATGCTCCCGACTGCCAAAAGCGGAACCATTCCCACCGCAAGCAGGATCAAAAACAGGCGCACACGCAGACTGCCCCTGCGTCCGATCCGCATTTTTTTGCCTCTCATGCTCTCAACCCTTATAGTAATAGCCTACGCCCCACTTGGTATACACATAGCGGGGATCGCTGGGATTGGCCTCCACCTTTTCGCGCAGTCGTCTCACATGCACATCCACCGTACGCACATCCCCCGGATACTCATAGCCCCATACTACGTTCAAAAGCTTTTCCCGGCTGAATACCTTGCCGGGATTCGTAAGAAACAGCTCCAGCAAATCAAATTCCTTGGCGGTTAAGTTCACCTCCCGCTCTTCGATAAACACGCGGCGGCTCTCCCGGTCCATTGACAAATCTCCCGCCTTCAAAAGGGCCGTTTTCTCTTCTTTGGCGGCATTCTTGCTGTTGCGGCGGACAATCGCCTTGATCCGCGCCTTCACCTCCAGGATATTAAACGGCTTTGTGATATAATCGTCCGCTCCGTACTCCAGGCCCAGAATCTTATCCATGTCGTCGCCCTTGGCCGTCAGCATGATAATCGGCATATCCGAAAATTCGCGGATCCGCTGGCACACCTCGTAGCCGTCGTACACCGGCAGCATCAAATCCAGCAGGACAACGTCATACTCATTCTCTTTTGCCAGCTCCAGCGCTTCGCCGCCGTCATAGGCGCAGTCCACCTGCATTCCATCCTGCTCCAGGCTGAAACGAATCCCCTTCACAATCAGCTTCTCGTCGTCCACTACCAGTATACGGTTTGCCATACTTATCCTCCCACTGTGATGTAATCCTTTATTTTGCCAAACAAGCCCTCTTTGATGCCTGTCACTTTCATGATGTCCTCAATAGTGCCGAAACGGCCGTTCTCCTCGCGGTACGCCACAATCGCCTCCGCCCGTGTCCGGCCGATCCCCGGGATCGCGGTCAGCTGCCCGGCGCTCGCCTCGTTGATATCGATCCGGACGCCGTCTCCTGCGCCGCTGTCACTGCCTGCGGACGCCGGCCGGCTTTCCTCCTCGTACCAATCCGAGACAAGCGCTTCCGAAGAAAGCGCCGCCGCTTCCTCCCTGGAGGGAATCACAAGCTTGCTGCCGTCAGCCACATGGGCCGCCAGGTTGACGGCCTGCGTGGCCGCCTCCGGGCCAAAGCCGCCGGCTGCCTCCACCGCGTCGGTTACCCGGCTTCCCTCCTGCAATTCGTATACGCCGGGATTCAAAACCTGCCCGCACACATGGACATAGATCGTTGCCGCCTGTGAAGAAACGTCTAAAGCTTCTTCCTCCCCGCCTGCCTGTGCGACCGGCCCGGAGACGGCCCCCGTTGTCATATCCGCCGCCGCGCTCTCCTCCTCTGTAATTTCCGGCGAGACGGACTCATTTTCAATCCGTACCGCCTGCCCCGGACGGCGGCAGCCGCAAAAGGACAACGTCGCCAACGTCCACACCAGCATAACACAAATAGCAGCCCGACGCCTGCCGGCGCGGCTGACCTTTCGTTTTCTGCTACTCATCATGTATATCCCGTCCTTTCTCAATCATGCTATAAAAAAGAAAGGACCGGTTTTCTTTTGCCTACTCCTATTCTATCGAATGACGGCCGGAATTACAAGTCATTTATTTCACCATTTGAAAATAATGATTCCTGCAATCGCCAGGCCCATACCGATCACCCTCCGCCATTCAAAAGGAGCTTTTTCCACGCCAAAGATTCCAAACGCCTCGATCAAATACGCCACTAAAAGCTGCGATACGACAATCAGCATAACCGAGCGCGCCGGTCCCAGGGAGCTCATCCCTTGTATGACCGTGTAGGTGATAAACGCGCCGATCACGCCGCCGGTGAGCATGTACCACGGGCTCACCGAAAACAGTCCGCCCACCGGTTCTCGCCCGCTGCAAAGCCATACCGCCAGACAGGTTGCAAAGGCGCTGAGCTGCACCCAGCCGGCCGACACCCAGACGCTGGTCTGCTTCGTCACTTCCGAATTAAATACGCCCTGGATGCTCATCAAGGCGCCCGACAGCAGTGAAATCAAAATTCCGAACATAACAAAACCTCCTGCGATTCACACTTTTTTCTAGTGTGCCCCGCAGGAGACTGTAATAAACCTATTGTTTCTCCACGACCTCGCCCTGTTTCTTGTAGATCGAGCGCGCCGGCACGACGCCCCGCACCATCGAAAGCGGATAGATCTGGCTCTCCCGCCCCACGACGCTTCCGGGGTTTAACACCGTCCCGCAGCCGACCTCCACACAGTCGCCCAACATCGCCCCGAATTTTTTCAACCCGGTCGCGATCTCGCCCTCCGGCGTTTTTACGACCGTCAGAGTCTTATCGGATTTTACGTTGGAGGTAATGGAGCCGGCCCCCATATGCGCCCGATAGCCCAAAATGGAATCGCCCACGTAATTGTAATGCGGAACCTGCACCTTGTTAAAAAGAATGACGTTTTTCAGCTCGGTCGAGTTGCCGACGACCGCGCCCTCTCCCACCAGAGCATTGCCGCGGATAAAAGCGCAGTGGCGGATCTCCGCGTCCTTGCCGATGATTACATTGCTTCCAATAAAAGCGGTCGGCGCCACTTTAGCCGAGCGGGCCACCCATACGTTATGCCCCCTGGCCTCGTACTCCTCCTCCGGCAGGGTCTTGCCTAAGGCCTCGATAAAGGCCCCGATTTTAGGAAGCGCCTCCCACGGATATTCACACTCCGAAAGCAAAGGCTTTGCCAGCGTTTCTTCCAAGGTATACAGCGCTTGTGTCGTCCAGTCTTTCATATCTCGTCTCCACCTCTCATTTTCTTACATACAGGGCGCCGCCGCTCATGCGGGCGGCCCGCCACAGCCGATGGTACGCGTTGCGCACGCCATGCCCGGCCGTCACCGACATCTCCTTCGACGCCACGACCTTATCCGCGAGCGTCACAAGCCAGGCCTCCCGGCTCTTAGGCAGGGTCGTCGACAACGGGAACATATGGCTGGCAATGGAGCCGCACTGCTTATCATCCAAATCAAAATACAGCTTTGCCCGCAGCGCCGCAATCTCGCCATGCACAAACGCGTGCATATGGGTAAAACGGCGCAGGCCATGGTAGCGGCGCACAAACGCCCGATACCAGTCCTCATGCCAGTCGTAGCCAAAGAAGTCGTGCAGAAGGGCCACCCGGGTCAGCGAGCGCAGCGCTTCTGTATTAAGGCCCAGCCGCAGACCCAACGTATAGGCCATGCGCGCGGTCGCCAGCGAATGGTCGTACACCGTGTTCTCCGGGCCATGATGCGCATAGTTCTTCAGATCCTGAAACGCCGGATTGTCGAGGATATCCTGTATGAGCGGCAAAAGCTCCTGTTCCTTCTCCATGGGAATCACCTACTTTCCGTGGCAGTATCAACGCCTACCCTTCTATTGTATTCGTTTTTTTCTGTCAATACAAGAGGGAAAAAACGAAAGAATTTATTACGGTCGAGGATTTGCGATATGGGTTAAACGGGTTAAAAGACATGTTTTTTCTTGACCGGCATAAAAGTATCTGTTATAATACCAAGCAGGATAATATACTTACCAGGGCAGCCGGTAGGGCGGCTGCGATTCCCCTCCCTGAGCCTTGAAAGGAAGGGGGAATGCCTTATGAGTACATACGAGGAATTCATGGTTATCTTAACCGTGGCG
>CANSWW010000069.1 GCA_947650845.1 uncultured Lachnospiraceae bacterium | reverse complement strand
AGATAAGGATCCTGGTACAAAACATAGGGCAATGCCGTAAATATCTCATACACATAATCGTGAAACAGCTCCTCGCCCGGACAGGTAAAGACCATCGGAAATACGCCAAAGGCAAGGTAATGCGCTGTTTTCCGCATCGACTGTACCGGCGAACAGACACAGAACAGATCGGAAAACTTTTCTTCTTCCCACAATTTGGATGCGACGAAGCATTCGTCGGCCGAGTTATAAACGCCGGCCTCCCCTCTGTATTTCTTATTTTGCGGTTCACCATAGATATCTTCGGAAGGGACGCCTTTTTCCAGCAGATAATGCCGGCCCGCTTCACTCAGAGAAAGAGGATCTTTTATCCCATGATACATATGCAGGCTTCCCGGCACATACAGCTTGCAGCGCTTTCCTTCCGCTTTTTGCTTTTGATACAGCTCATATCCCATGTCCAGCCGCCGGGCAAATTCTTCGCCCGGCGCCCCGTCGCTTGTTAGCGGATGCTGCGCGGCCACCTCGATCAGGACGCCGTTTCGCCCGCCGTCGCCCCGGGCTCTGCGGACCGCTTCGACCGCCTGCTCCCTCTTCTCTTGCCAAAACTTCTCCGCATGGGGCTTTTCCATATAAAAATAGGGAAGCTCCGACCGGTCGTCAAAACGAATCGTGCGGCTTGATTTCCGCCAGCTTTCATTGAAATTCGTATTGGTCCAATCCGCCAGCGAATTATCGCCCTTAGACGTTGTCCGGCACTCTAGCGACAGCGATTCTCCCGCCGCCCGCTTCGGCGGCATAGTCACGGTGACCCAGCACCAAATCGCCTTATCGTCCGCGTCGTTTTCATCCGCCTTCTCGATGCAGATAATTTCCGTCTGCCTCAGCATGGTGCGGGCACATCCGATCTCGATCGTTCCCATGGTCTCGCAGGGAATACGATGAGCCTCCGTCCAAATCTTGCGGAGATTGGCAATCGTCACATGGAATTCCCGGCTGATCGGATTATTGGCGTCGCGCCCCTCCAGCAAATCAATATCCTTCAAAAATTCCGATTCCGGATTCGGCAGTAAAACCTTCAGTGTCCCGCCATTGCGCAGCATTTTAACAAACTCGTTTGTGTTGGCATGGAACAACGCGCCGCCGGTTGTCGCAAATATCTTAATATGCCTGGCTTGTCCGATTTTTTCCTTCAGCTTCCGGCCGTCGGCGCTTCCGGCGGCCATACTGCAGATGCCAAGAGGACTCGCCGCCTGCAGATCCGGCGCGTTTTTCAGCAGGTCAAACAGCAGAAGCTGGTTTAAGACCTGATTGCGCAGATCGGCTGCGTCCGTGTATGTATGAACCGGGATCTCTTTCTCATCCAGACTTTTCATGTATGCCTGCAAATCATTATACTGCTTCTTTATTTCGGCGCGTTCCTCCTCGCTCTTCCCGCGCGGAAGGCTGCCTCTTGCGCTTTTGGCCAGGCAGAAGATGAAAACCTGCTTTTTATGCTCCAGCAGCAGCCGAATCTCCTGCGCGGTCCGTGATATGTCCTGATCCACCGCCGTTCCCAGGCGATGGTGAAAAACAGCGACCGCAAAATCACATTCCGCTACGATCTGTTCGTTTATGGATTCCTGCGTCGTCTTGCGGGAATTCAAAAACGCGTCGGTGCTCCATTTGACAACACGTACCATTACCGCCGCGTTTTCCCGATTTGCCGTGCTTCGATTAAAATCCATTACGCTCTCAAAAATCGCCGCGACCTCTTTGGCCGTGTCGCTGGGGGAAGAAATCATCATATCATAGGTTGTAACAATTCGTTTCATGTAACATTTTCTCCTGCTTTTTGTCGAAAGAGCCTATTTGCCGCAACATTTCGTCAGGCTTTCGCTGTAGTTTACTGCAAATTTCACTGGTGCGCCGTATATATTATAGCAGAAAAACGGCGGTCGCCGCAAAAAAATTTTACATGAAAATGGAGGCTGTCAGCTCCTTATTTTACTTATCCGAAATGCTCATTCCGGCCCGCCCGATCCTACCTCACGGCCGCCGCCACGAATCCCTGCTTCCCTCTCAGCCGCTCCTGCGCCTCCCCGGCCCCGCAGCCGCACAAGAGCATGACGATCGCCGTTTTCGTATTCTGCCCGCACTTTGCAAGCGCCGCCTCCGCTTCCTCATACGTGCAGCCGGCCGCTTCCATCACAATCCGGCGGGCCCGTTCCACAAGCTTGCCGTTCGTCGGCCGCATATCGACCATCAGGTTCTTGTAGGTCTTGCCGAGCTCCTTCATCGTGATCGTCGAGATCATGTTGCAGACCATCTTCTGCGCGCTGGCGGCCTTTAAACGGGTCGAGCCGGTGAGCACCTCCGGCCCGGTCTCCACCTCGATCGCCACCTCGGCCGCCCGGCCCAGCTCGCTGCCCTTGTTGTTGGCGATGCCCACCGTATGACAGCCTTTTTCCCTGGCATAGGAGACCGCCGTTACCGTATACGGCGTGCGGCCGCTGGCCGCGATCCCGATCACCACGTCGCGGCTTGTAAGCCCCAGCGCTTCCATATCCGCGCAGGCTCCCTCTACGTCGTCCTCGGTCCCCTCGGCCGCCTTGATAAAGGCGTCGCTGCCTCCGGCCAGCACGGCCTGGAATTCCTCGTTACAGCCAAAAGTCGGCGCGCACTCCACCGCGTCCATCACACCGATGCGCCCCGAGGTGCCGGAGCCCACGTAGAAAACACGCCCGCCGCCGCGGACCGCTTCGACCGTCAAGCCGATGGCCTGCTCGATCGAGGCCAGCTCCCGGCCGATGGCGGACGGTACGCCGGCATCCTCCTCGTTCATCACCGCCAGAAGCTCCCGCACCGACAGCCCGTCCATCTCCCGTGTCTTGGGATTGCGCGTCTCGCTTATCAAATGTCCTATATTCACTTTTGCCATATGGCTTCTCTCCTCAGCCTTCCGATTCACGCACGGCGCCCAGGCCATCCGTCCCTCTTTTTTCAAAATGATAATACACGTCCTTTACCTGCATGCCATGCCGCTCATAGAGACGACGGCCGTTTTCCTCCGTACTGCGAAAACAGACCGATTCCAGGCCGGCTTTTTGCATCGACTCCCACATTCGGTGCAGAAGGATTGCCCCCAGCCCGTGGTTGCGGCAGTCCGCCGCCACGCCAAAGGGCCCGAAGCGGCGCTCGTCTCCGCCGGCCCCGCGCTGTACATAGCCCACCACGCGGCCGCCGCGGCAGCAGAGGATGCAATGCTCCTCCAGCCTTTTTTGCTGCATGGCACGCATCACATGCACGCGCCAGCCTGTACTGAACTCCTTTCGCAAAAACGAAAGCAGCGCCCCGGCCCACCGGCCTTCATACGGCACAAAGACAAAGCCCTCCTGCATAAGAAGCCTCTCCCGCTCCGCCACGTAAGCCGGCAGTTCATAGCCTGCAAGGCTTCGTTCCATCCGATAAGCCGCTTCGCCCCGGGCATAGCCGCAGCGTTCCAGCCACGACAGCGCCGCCGTCTCGCCCGCATGCACGCCCGGCGTGAAATAATACGGGCTGTAGGCCGCCACCGTAATCCGTGTACAGCCCCTGCGGCGAAACAGCTCCTCCAGCGCCTCCAGCAGCCGCCGTCCGATCCCCTTTTCCCGCTCCGCCGGATCCACGGCCAGCGCCAGAATCCAAGCCCGTCCTTCCTCGCGGCCGCGCTCCAGATACGGGTACCGCCGCACGGCGCCCACGGCAATTCCCAGGATACGCCCGTCCTTCTCCACACATAAGCTCAGCTCCGGCTCATAGTTTTCATCGGCCAGCACGACGCCCGCCCATTCTCTCGCGTCGATCGGGCAGTAGGGCAGGCTCCGGTTCCACAATGCCGCTACCTCGTCCGTATCCTCTTCCCGCAGCGGCCGCAGACAGCCCAGCGCCTCAAAGCAAAAATCCCAGCCGTCACGGTAATATGTAAGCTTCCACAAATCTTTTTCCGCAATCCGCCCCGCTATGTTGACTCGCTCATCCTCCGGACGGTCGGCTGTCACGATCTGTAATTCCCCGCTGTAGCGTCCGTATGCCGCATTGTCAATCGTTATCATACCGCGGCGGCGGGGCGACGACGGCCGGGGCGGTATCTGCTCGGCAAATTCCGCCATCTCCCGCGAGGATTGCGAGCGAAGGAGCCATTCGTTGCTGTCGTAGCGGATGTGGTGTGTCTGCCCGCATACAATCCGCTTCTCCTCTTCCGATACGCCGTGTTCCCAAAAAATATGCAGCGTCTCGATGCGGGCCGGCTTGCCCTGCCGCCCCTCGGCCGCCTGCACAATCCGCTTAAGCTTCTCCTCCGAAAACGCCTCGTCCGCCGCCATCAAGCCTTCGTTACCGGGGCAGGCCGCCAGCTGCCGTACAACCTCCTCCAGCTCCAAAAACCGATGCGCTTCCACCGTCGGCAGTCCCTCTCCCAACGGTCCCCTGGGATGCTCCCGGTCCGGAATACACGAGTATACCGGGATTCCCAGCTCTGCCAGCATCCGGGTCTGCCGCACGAAAAAGTCATAGGACAGACCGCTTTCCGGCCGCGGATAATAATTGTGGCATGCCCGCAGCTCCACGGCCGGATCTATTTCCCGAAACGCCCTCTTATATTTTATCAATTCCTCACGGCCGAAAATCGAGGCATTGATGACAAACCCCTTCACCTGCCATTTTTGCCAGATCTGCCTCGCCTGCTCCATCGAAAATCCGTAATCCAGACGAATCAAGCCGACGGTTGCCCGACGAATACGCGTAGAGGCCTCTTCATCGGCCAAAAGCTCTGCCAGCTGCGGCCCTCCGATATCCACCGTCAGGCACATTTTCCTCCGTCGCGCCTCTTCGGACAGCTCCTCCAAGAGCGCCAGCTGCTCTTTTAGCGTGTACTCCGGCAGATGCAGGCTCAAAAAAACTTCGTTGAAGCCCTGCCGCACCGCCCGCTCCATATAGGCCCGCCAGTCGCTGTTTTCTTTTGAAGCTCCCTTATGGGGATAGACCGCTATGCTGTAGTACATCCGTCCTCACCCCCATATGTAATTTCTATGATATGGTTTTCGCCTGCCTTGACCGGCTGGTTTTCCTTCAAAATCGCTACCGTTTCCTGGTTCAGAAACACAATCGGCGATATCGGCGAATGCGCATGCTTCCTCACCTTCTTATAATCGGCTGTCACCAGGAGATCTCCCGGCTTTACCCGCTGCCCCGCCTGTACGCGTACCCGGTACACTCCCGGAATATGATGCGTCTCCAAGCCGATATGGATCAGGATCTGGCAGCCGTTATCCGCCACCATGCAAATCGCATGCCCGCCGGGAAAGATCGACTCTACCACGCCGGCCATCGGCGCAACCACATCCTTCCCCTGCAGGTCCACGGCAAATCCGTCTCCCATCACCTTATCCGCAAACACCTCATCCGGCACGGCGGACAAGTCCAACAACTGCCCGGTCATCGGGCATAAAAATTCCGTCGTTTTCTCCATGCTGCTCCTTTTTTCTGTCCCGAACAGACGCCGGACGGCGCTTCTGCCCTCTCCCAACGAGCCGGCATGGCCGAATCGTCGGCTCTATTTTAGTTCCAGCAAAATATCCTTATAACGCTCCAAAAGCTTCTCCGGGTTCGCGCTCAGCTTCTTTGCCACGCCGATAAACAAAAGGTCTATGACAAAAAACTGTCCATAACGCGAAAACATCGAAGTCAGCCGCAAAATACGCGGTTCATTATTGGGAATGATAATCCGGTAATCGCTTAAGTCGCACAGCTTATTTTTCATCGTGCCGCAGATCGCAATCAGCTTGGCGCCCCGCTGCTTTGCCTTGCGCGACGGCACCAGCACCTCCTTGGTCAAGCCGCTGTTGCTGATCGAGATCACCACGTCCCGGTCGGTACACAGGGACGAATTGATCGTCCCCAGGTTGGAATCGTGCGTATAGATCGCCCGCTTTCCCAGCTTAATCAGTTTCTGCACCATATCCTGCGCCACAATACCCGAAGCGCCGACCCCGAACAGATAGATCGTATCCGCTTTTGCCAGGACCCGTGTAATCTCCTCCAGATCGCTCAGACGGTTGATCTTAAGCGTATCGTCAAACACACTCCGCATTCCGCTAAGCAGCGCGCCCGGGATCTGCTCAAAGTCTAACGACCACTCAAACTGGCTGCCGACATCCTCCTCCACATCCATGCTCATGGCCAGCTCAATCTTCGTATCCGCAAAGCTCAGGCCAAACACCTTCTGCACAAAACGGGAAACCGACGCGCTGGACGTGCCGGCCGCATCCGCCACCTGCTGGATGTTCATATTCACAATGTCTTTCTTGTGCTCCGTAAAATAGTCCGCAATCCGCTTATCCGATTTTGACAGCTCCTCGTATACCAGGCGTATCTTCCCAATCATAATTTCTCCCCTTATCTTTACTTGAGGATTAAGATCGGTAACTTCGGAACAATCTGGCCTTCCCCTCGATTACCACCTCGCCGCAGGAAGCCGGGATCAAAAGCGTCTCCGTATAACGAAGAGCCCTCTCCTCCCCCATCGCCCGGATCCGGCAGTCCCCCTCTACACAGGTCAACACCGAATACCGCCCCTGCGGCCGGATCGTAACATCATCCTCTATGTCTATTATATCAGCAGAGAACAGGGAATGTCTAATAGCAGATTGCATTTTACCCGCTTTTTTCTCCTGAAAATGCCCGATTTTACACTGCAAGGACGGATCCAGCGTCCGAAAGCTCTCCTCCAAATCAAGCGCCCGTCCCCGCCCGTAGTCGTACAGGCGGTAGGTAATACCGCCAAAGCTTCCCACCTCCAGCGCCAGCATATCCCCGCCGCAGGCGTGAACCATGCCCGCCGGGATCAGGGCCACATCGCCCGCGCGCACCGGGTGTCGTACCAAATATGGCTCTAACCCGCCCTTTTCCGCCGCCGCGCGCAACACCTCGCGATCCTCCGTGTTTACTCCGGCGATGATCGATGCCCCTTCTCCCGCCTCAAGGATATACCAGGCCTCGCTCTTTTCATAGTCGCCGGCCGCCCGCGCCTGCGCCTCCCCGGGATGCACCTGCACCGACAAATCCTCACGGGCGTCGATGTAGGCTACCCGCACCAGCTGCCCGGACTCGTCTGATCCCATCAGCCGCGGCCCTTCCCGGTCAATCATCTCTTTGATGCTCCGGCCCGCATATTCTCCGTCGCCGATCCGGTTCTCCGATCCCCGGTACGCGCAGACCTCACGCGCGATCCCGATCCCCGGCGTCTGAAGTCCCCGGACACGCGAAAGCCGGTCCCCGGCCCAAATCGCTTCTTTATAAACCGGCTCCAGTCGTAACGGCTTCATTCCTGCTTCTCCCACACAATCGCTCCCTCTCTTTTATAGCAGCGGTAAGGAAATCCCTTCTCCCGAATCGCCTGGTGATCCTGCTTACTCGCCGGCAGGCTGCAGGCCGCTACTGCCAGGACCTCGTCGCCGGAATTGATAATCCGGTGCGCGTAGCGCCCATTGATATAATGAAGCGATCCCGGAAAAATCTTTTCCGCGTAAAAATCGTCCCCTCCGTCCCAGAATAGCAGAAACCCTGTCCCCTTCAGGCCGTAGTAGTATTCGTCACAATCCGTATCCCCATGGTAATGTCCGCTCGTCATCGCGCATTCGCCGTCCACCGTGAAAGGATTGATATACGTAATCCCCCATTGCAGGTTGCCCTTGACAAATGACTCCCGGTTGAAATTCTGGTTGAGCACCCAGTAGGCCAGTTCCTCCCCGTGCTCGAAAAGCGCCGCCTCGTTCTTATAAACGCCCGTGCATTCCCGCACCAGCTTTTGACGCCGCACTACATTCCGGCCGCTCAGCACGCAGCCGTCCAAAAATTCCTGGATCCCCTTCGGTTCCCTTACAAAATCCATCTCGGTCTCCTCTTTCTTGCCCATGTTTTCAGGGCATTTTACGCACTCTTGTAATTACTTTCGTTCTGCGTACTCCGGGTTTTTATAGCGGCTGTACCCTTCCCGCAAAAGCGTTTTATGCACCACTACCGGCTGGTATCCTCTCGCCTCGATCACATAGTCCTCGATCGAAGCCGGGATCGTCACGATATCCAGATACGAAGCGTCAAAGCAAAATTCCGGATGGGCCTTGGAGGAAATGTGCACGGCTTCGCCGTCTACCACGGTCACCACCGTAAACTGGCCATTGTTTTTTCCTTCATATGTGCCATGTGTATTCAGTTCCACACGGCGCGTTTCATAATACATCAGCTCCGTGCGGCCCACCACGTATTCGGTATAATCCGCCGTTTCCTCCACAAGAATCGGCTCAATGGCGATATTGTCCCGCACCCACTGCGGATCCCGCTCAAAATGCAGCACCTGCTCGGCATTCTTCGTGTGGATCGGGCGCGCGTTCCCGTCCTTGTCCTTGCGGTTATAATCATACACCTTGTAGGTGTACGAACCGATCGTTAAGCTTCCCAGCTCCAAAATGAGCTGATTGCGCCCCGAAGCATGGACCGTACCTGCCGGCAGCATGATCTGCCGCCCCGGTACGCTCTCCACCGAGTTAATATACTTTCGGTAGTCGATCTCCTCATGTGTTTTCTCCGAGCGCTTCGCCAGCTCCAAAAACTCCCGCCCGTCGCCGCTAAAGCCGCAGTACGTCCGCGCCCCATGCCCTGTCGCAATCACATAGTACGCCTCGTCCTGGCGTCCGAACTCGTCATAATTCCCGATCACAAAATCCTCGTCCGGATGCACCTGCACCGACATGTTGCCGTTGCTGTGCCAGGTGTCGTCATAATTGAAACGAATCGGGAAATACCCCTCAAACTCTTCCACACAGCGCCGCCCCATCATCTGCTCTCCGCACATCTGGATAAAGGTAGAGAACGGAATATCCAAAAGAATCTCGCCCGCCTCCACGACAATGCTTACTTCCATCGGGATCATGTCAAAGACCCAGGCCACATTCCCGGCGATCTCCTGCGGCAGCCGCCGGATCTTGCGGATGTATTCCCCGCCCCAAATGCCTTCCAGATAAACCGGCTTCGTGCGAAACGGGTAACAGACCAGGCGTTCCAGCACGGCCCGCAGGTCTGCCGCCGGCATCATCACATAATTCGTCTCATCGCTTCCCAGGATATAGAGATCTACCAGGCCGGCCGTCAACAGCTCCCGTCTCAGGCGCACGGTCACCTCAAAATCCACATAATAATTCCGCCGCATTAAGAGGGCAAACGGCCGCCCCTTGGCATCTCCGATGTTGACAAACCTTTGTTCCCGGGCGCGGATCGCCGCCACCTTGGGCGTCACGTCCACATAGGCAATGCCATCCGCCAGATCCCGTATCCCGGCGCAGGCGCTTCCCAGCCCGTAAACCACGATCATTTCCTCCTGCGCCTCCTGGATGGCCTTTCTGGCCCGCTCGCAGTCCACCAGGTCATCCATCTTCCCTTTATACAGACGTCCAAACAGAAGCACCGGATCATCCTCATAATTCAGAGGGAGGCTCTTTGCCGTCAAGGCCGCGATCTCCTCCTCGCTTTTGTACAGCTCTTTCATCGAAATCAGCCGGCAGCTATGCCCCGCTGCCTTCAGCCTCGCGCGAAGCGGTTCGCACAAGTCCTCAAACTGGGCGCTCACATATCCGTCCATCGCCAGGACAAACCGCTTTTGGCCGGCTGCCAGGCAAAAATCAGCCAGCGCCTTCACCACGCTTTCATTCCCCGCCGTAATACGCCTCTGCGTCCCCGCCGGCAGCGAGATCCGGTTCACCGCCTTCGGGTCATCGTACGCCAGCGGCTTAAACATAAAACTCATAATCCGGTTTCCTCCTTAATTCAGTTCCGCAGCAACCCCAAAACGCCCCTGGGACTGGAAGAATTTTCGGCCGCTTTCACGTCCGAAAATCCTTCCGGGCCTTTTCGGGCCGCTGCTGTCAAGAGCTTTCGTTCCCCAGCAACCCCAAAACGCGCCTCACTCTCCGAACGATTCCAGCGCGCTCTCCTTCACACCGACCACCCAGGTAATCACAAACCCGGCCGCGATTGACACCACATAGGCCAGCAGGTACGCCGCCGGCATCACATTCACCAGCATTCCCAGGATACCCGACACGTTCATCGTCACAGCGCCCTGTCCCGGGAAGAAGCCCAGCACCGCGCCGCCGCAGGCCGCGCCCAGGCAGGCCGTCACAAACGCGCGCCCCAAAGGAAGCGTCACACCGAAGATCAACGGCTCGCCGATACCCAAAATCCCCGCGGGCAATCCGCCGATGATAGCCTCCTTCAGAGACTTATTATTGCGATATTTCAGATACAGCGCTAAAGACGCGCCCACCTGGCCGCCGCCCGCCATCGAGCAGCAGGCATACAAAGGCGTATATCCCAACGACTCGATAAACGTCGTATGCACCGGGGACAATCCATGATGCATCCCCGTCATGACTAGCGGCAGGAAGAAGCCCGCAATGATCGCATAGGCCAGGAAGCCCGCGTTTTCAAGCAGCCACAGGAAGGCATTCGTTACCAGATCCGTAATCACGCCTGCTACCGGCTGAATCAGATAGATCGTCACAAGCCCTACTATAATGATCGAAATCAGCGACGGCAGATGGATCTTGAGCGCATCCGGCACCCGTTTCTTGATCTCCTTCTCCACAACCGCGATCAAGGCGCCGGCCGCCAGCGCCGCCAAGGTGCCTCCTCGGCCATTGGTAAACACCAGCCCCATGATGCCCATCTCCATGCCGGCCAGGCTCCCCAGGTTAATGATGATACCGCCCGCCACCAGGCCCAGATACGGATTGCCGCCCATGACCTTGGCCGCCGACATCGCAACCGCCACATTCAAATATGTAAAGAACGTACCCGCCAACACATTCATAATAAACATAAACTGGGAATTGCCCGGGTCAAACAACGGCATTCCGGTTATATTGAAGATCACGGTCATAATCTTCATCACACCGAAGATAAGGCCCGCACCGGCAAAAACCGGAATCAGCGGCGTAAACACCTGCGAGAAAAAGCTAAAAATACCGGTAGCGGACTTCTTCTTCATCACCGCCTCGCTCACCTCGCTGTAATTGATATTCCCCATCGCCTTGATCGCCTCGCCGATGCTGTCCGCTACTCCCGGGCCAAGAACGATCTGCGGTTCCGTCTCTGAACCCACCACACGCAAAACGCCTTTCTCCTTCGTCAAGGCCTCCCGGTCTACCTTGCTTCCATCCCGTACGACCACGCGCAGACGCGTCATGCAGTTCTCAAACGTAACAATGTTGCCCGCTCCTCCCAAACCTTCTACGATCCGTTCGGCCAGAGCCTGTTTTTCCTTACTCATAGCACTCCTCCACAAAATGAATGGCGGCAGCCGCCAGCGGTTTGCTCCCCTTGCGGCTCCGGTTTCAATACTGCAACTCTTAGGTACATTCTCTGCGGTTGGCCAACCTGCAACTTATTTACACATTTATTATACTATTTATGAAAATAATTTGCAAGCACTTTCTGAAAAAGTTTTCCAACATATTGTCCGATTTGTCTGAAAAACTTTTTCCGCGCATTGCAGACTTCCGCCTTGGTAAGCACGGCCTTCACCAGGTGAAGGCAGGGACAGCGAAGGGCCACAGAAGAAAGCGGCAATATCCTGCAAAATAAAATGTTTACGGTTAGAGGGAAGTAATTTCAGATTAGGCGGTATAGCCCCGATT
>CANSWW010000068.1 GCA_947650845.1 uncultured Lachnospiraceae bacterium | reverse complement strand
ACAGCTTTACGAAACGCGTGACTCTCGACGAGTATGATATCATTTTTGTCGATGAATGCAGTACCATTGACAACCGCACTATGATGGAATTTTTACACAAAGTCAACACGGATACCTTTTTGGTTCTCGCAGGGGATATTTACCAAATCGAATCCATCGAATTCGGCAATTGGTTCTACTACGCAAAAGACATTATCCAAACGCACGGCGCCAATGTCGAGCTGCTGAACACATGGCGAACACAGGATTCCGACCTTATAAGCCTCTGGGACGAGATCCGAAACAAGGGGCCCCTGATTACGGAAAAGCTTGTGATTGACGGCCCTTTTTCAGAGGATATTGGCCCCAATATATTTAAGAAGGAAACAGAGGACGAGGTGATCTTGTGCCTCAATTACGACGGAAAATTTGGACTAAATAATATAAACAACTATTTTCAGAATGCCAATACTGCCGCGAACGCCGTATCCTGGCAAGAGTGGAGTTATAAAGCAGGCGATCCAATTCTCTTTAACGATACGACGCGCTTCACCCTCCTGTATAATAACCTGAAAGGAAAAATTGTAGATATAAAAAAAGAAACGGATCAGATATCGTTTACGGTGGATGTGCCCATCATTCTAACAGAAAAAAATTGTAAGCAGGAAGACATAACGCTACTTGATGTTACAGATAATTCTTCACGAATCCGCTTTACCGTATATGCTTACAATGACGAGCGCCAGCATGAAGAGGAAGAAGAGCTACGCAAAAAAACCGTTATCCCCTTTCAGCTTGCTTATGCCGTTTCGATTCATAAAGCACAAGGCTTGGAATATGACTCCGTAAAAATAATCATCCCCAAAAGTAATGCCGAGAAAATAACTCATGGGATTTTTTACACCGCCGTTACTCGTGCAAAGAAAAAATTAAAAATATTTTGGAGTTCTGAAACGATGGAAGAAATAATAGGAAGCTTTTCTGCAAATAATGCCGGATGTAGAAGCTTGGATATCATAAAAAACAAGCTGCGCGATAAATAAAAGACCTTCGTTACCAGAGCCCGGATGATCTGCTCACACAGCCTCTCCGGGCTCTTGCAACGCTCCGGCGCCTGATACCGGGCACACCAATCTACCGATTTGCCCTGTCTCTACAGCTCCCGGTCAATCGTATCCGCCGCAATCCAGCCGTAGGTCGTCGCCGCGATGAAGCCGCAGCCATAGGGCTTTCCGTCCTTTTCCTCGATGGAACCGGCCACGTCGCCCGCGGCGTACAGATTCTCAATCGCGCTGCCGTCCTCACGCAGCACATGGGCTTCGGTGTCAATCGCCAGGCCGGCTGGGGTCAAGTAGAAGGTCGGATCCACACGGATCGCCCACACGCCCTCCCGCGTCTCGATGAACGGACAGTTTTTACGGCCAAAGGCATCCGGCTCGCCCGAAAGAGACGCCGCGTTATTGGCGTCGATCGAAGCCGCCAGGTTCGCAAGCCCCAGGCTCTGCACACATTCCTCGACGCTGTCATAATGGACGGCCTCTCCTTTGGCAAAAATCGCCTTGTAGCCGTCGAAGCCGTAGCGCTCAAAATCGGACGTGGAATTGGCCGCCGCATCGTCAAAGATATAATAGAATGTGTCGCCGTTCGTCGCCTCGTCCACCTTCGCGCGGCCCATGGAGTAGTGGTTGTCACTGATGAAGTTGCCGATGGAATCGCCTGTTTTGTTTACGATGATGCCGGGCGTTGAATAATGCATAAAGGCCAGCTCAAATTTGCTTGCATACGTCGATAAAAACGCCGGCAGCTCGCGGCCGCCGCACTCCACGTACGCGCCCAGCTCCTCCGCCATCGGAATCGCGTCGCCGGTCGAAGCCGAGCAGCAGTTAAACCAATACTTGCTGTACTGCGGATAGTATTTCTCCATCAGCTCCGCGTTTCTGGCAAAGCCGCCGGAACATAAGAGCACCTTCCCCGCGTGGATCGTATAGGCCGTACCGTTGTCCCCTTTGGCCGTCACGCCGACCACCCGGCCGGATTCCTCTTTTAACAGGCTGTCCACGGATGTCGAATAATGGATGATCCCGCCCAGCTTTTCGATGCGCTGACCTAAAAACATAGACAGATACCCTGCGCCGCCTTTATAGCAGCCGGGAGCGAGATATGCCGACGCGCCGTAGGCGGTTCCCTGCTCGTAGACGCCCATCGTATTAAAGCCGACGCCGATCGAATGCAGCCAGTCCACCAGCTTGCCGCTTACGCTGTAGCAGGCCGTCTGGTAGGGCATGGCCCCGTCGTAGCGGTCGTATTCCTCTTTGAGAAGCGTTTTCGTAAAACCCATGTAGGTTTCCAGGTCGTAAAAGCCCTCCGTCCCGGTAATGTCATAGGTCTTTATCAGCTCGCTGTCGGCACAGAAAAACCCGCCGTAAACCATCGCCATCGAGCCGCCTGGGATCGCGTTTTTTTCCACAACAATGACCTTGCGGCCCTTTTCCAGCAGGCGCAGGGCCGCGATCAGGCCGGCCGTTCCGGCGCCCATGATGACGACCTCACAGTCCTCCTCCTCTTTCGTGCTCACGGTCTCCGTCGCGATCTCCCGGCTGAAATCAGCAATATCATAGCCGGCTTTTGCAAGCGCCTCCGCCACGGCGGCCTTGACGGCCATTGACGAAATCGACGAACCCTTGATATTCGGCACGTTTATGCTCTGGTGCTCCACGATCGCTGCCGGAATCCGGCTGCAGGCAAAATTACCGATGCCCATCGTTTCCTCGTGGCTAATGACCTGGCAGTCGGTGATCTTTCCCTCGCGGATCGTAGTCGCTACGTAAATCCAGTTCTCATGGCCCATAGCCTTCGTCACATATTTCCCGTCCACCGGGCCGGCGGGTACGGCTGCGGTCTCCGCCGCTGTTGTCTCCGCCGTTTCCGTTGCAACGGCCTTAGTCTCTGCCGCCGTCGTCCCTGCCGCCGAGACGGCGGCCGTCGTTTCCTCCGCCTCGGTTGCCGCCGCGGCCGGCGCGCACGCTCCCAGCGTTCCGGCCGCCGCTACGCTAACCAGCGCGGCTGCGGAGCCCTTTAAAAAGTCCCTTCTGGAAATTTTCCCCGGATTTTCGTGTCTCATTTCTGATTCCTCCCATCTGCGCTCAGGTAATTTTCCCGCCGACAGTCCCGGCCGGATGCCCAAGCGTCTCTGCCAATACTTTAAATCCACCGCTATGTTTTTAGTAGACAAAAAAATATCAACCAGGGTTGCAAAATGCGCAACCCCCTTTGCAAAGGCTTCCTCTTGCGCCGCCTCCGGCAGACTGTTAAAATAGATACAAAAGCGAAGGGAGCAAGGATATGAATCTGCGGCAGATTGAATATTTTCTGAATATATGCGAATGCAAGAGTATTTCCCGCGCCGCGCAAAAGATGTACATGGAGACGGCCACCCTCTCGCGGGCCGTGAGCGAGCTCGAAAAGGAACTGGGCGCCGCCCTGTTCAAACGGACGAGCCGCGGTGTGGTCCTGACCGAATACGGGCAGATTGTCCGCACCGGCTTTCTCCAGGCGCAGTCGGCCCTTGATTCTATGGTGGAAAATGTGCAGGACCGGCTGCGGGAAGAAAAGAAATATATTCCGCTGGCGATCGGCTACGGCATTATGCACAGCCTCAGCACCGATATGTGGAACAATTATCTCCACGCCCATGCAGGGGAGACGGAATTCCGGCCGCTTGATATGCCCGATTATGTGGTGGAACGCGAGGTGCTCGACCGGCGGGTCGATCTCGGCTTTACAATCGGGCCGGTCGATGAAAGCGGCTTTGAAGCGCGGCTTTTAAAGCGCTCACGGATGTATCTGATTCTCGCGCAGCGCCATCCTCTCTATCAAAAAGAAACGGTACGCATCGAGGATATCGAGCACTACGGCCGTTTTGCCTACAGCCGCTCCTTTAAATCGCGGGAAAATATCGAACGCTTCTGCCGTGCGCACGGCTTTGAGTATACGGCGCACTATGAATCGAGCGATTTGGCTTCCCTGATCCAGATGAGTACCGAAAACCGCGGTATTTTCATCATTCCCGAATGCTATGCCGACCCGGGGCGCGCCGGCGTCCGCTACGTGCCGCTGCCTAAAAACGAATTGTCCTGGGATATTTATATGATCCGCCGCCGCAATGAAAAGCTGCCGCTGCGGCTGGAAGAATTGTGGAATTATTTTATTGCCTTCTGCACACAGCACCATGCGCATACGCTGGGCAATGAGTAACGCGCCCATGCCGTCCCGCGCGGCACGCTTATAAGAAACGGCGCGCACAAGCTTCTTGCTTTCCCGCCCAAAACATATTATAATAGGAGCGAAAATTTTGACAGCCGCCGTCCCCGAAGCGCTCGCAAACAGCGCGCCGCACGGCGGTCAAAATCACTCCCGCGGGCTCCCGCCAGGGACGCTACGGGACAGAATCAGGAGTGTGATATCATTGGAACAGCAAATAACAACGGATCCCAAAGCAAATAAAAGCTTTCCTCAAAAGAAGCTCCGGCTGGCAGCCGCCGTCCTGGCGCTGGTGCTTCTGGCAGCTGCCGGCGGCGGATTTTTCTATCATCGCCATTACGCCGTGGCTTCGACAATCTCCCTTGACGTCAATCCCGGCATCGAGCTAACAATCAACCGTAACGAGCAGGTCCTCTCCTGCACCGCCCTTGACGAGGAGGCTGCGGCCGTTCTCTTTCGCATGGACGGCGGCAAGGACCTTAAGGGAACCAAGCTGGACGTGGCGGTGAGCGCAATCGTGGGCGCGCTCGTGCAGGAAGGCTATATGGACGGCACTTCCTCGATCCTGATCTCCGTCGAGGACGGCGACCCCGACCGCGCGGCCCGTCTCCAGCAGGAGCTGGTGGCATCGGTGGACGGCGTGCTGCAAAGCCAGGCCTCCGGCGCGGCGATCCTCAGCCAGACGCTCACTCAGGAAACCGCGCCGTCTACAGAGAACGCCCGGCCCGGCATCTCCGCCGGTAAAGCCTCCCTCGTGCGCCAGGTCATGGAACGGGGCGGCGCCGACGGCAGCGACGGACTTTTTGACGCCCTCGCCGCCCTTTCGGTCGATGAACTCGACGATCTGCTGGAGGCCGGAAGCGCGCAAATTCCCATCGGCAAGGGCGCTGCCCGCCAGGCCGCCGAGGAATACGCGGGAACTCTGGCTCTTGACTCGGTGACCGCCGACGTAGACTCCGAGCTGGACGAAAGCCCCGCCCGCTATGAGGTGGAGCTGAAAACCGCCTGGGGTGAATTTGAGTACATCGTAGACGCCTGGAGCGGACAGGTTTTGAGCGGACAAAAAGACCTTCTGAGCACCGCGCAGAGAGCGGCAAACGCCTCCGCGGACGGACAGACGCCGGGCAATACCACTCCGGCACAGGGTGGCGCACAAACACCCGATTCCCCGACAAACGATCCGGCACAGACGCAAGCCCCCGCGCAGACACCGGAAAGCATGTCGCCCTCTAATACCGCCTCCTCCCAGGATATCGGCGCGGACGTCGCCAAGCAAGCCGCCCTCGATCACGCCGGCCTGGCCGAAGCCGACGTCACCGGCCTAAAAATCGAACAAGATTGGGACGACGGACGCTTAGAGTACGACATAGATTTTTGGTGCGGCGGCACAGAATACGACTATACGATCGACGCCGCCTCCGGCGCCGTCCTCAAACACGAATGGGAGCACCACAGCCCGGCCGCCCAAAACAATCCCTCTAGCACTCCCGGCGACATCGGCCCCGACGCCGCCAAAGCTGCGGCTCTCAGCCATGCCGGCGTAGAGGAGAGTCAGACCCGCAAGATGAAAGTCGAGCCGGACTGGGACGACGGACGACTCGAATACGACGTCGAATTCGAAGTGGGCCACATGGAATATGAATATACCGTCGACGGCGCTACCGGAGCGATCTTAGAATACGAGCAGGATTGGGACTAAAGCCGCAAGCCGCCAAAAGCCCGGCAAAAATGATACCAAGGGACAGAGCTGTCAAAAATCCCCCTGCGGTTTTTGACAACTCTGTCCCTCTTTCTCCCCAAACCTCGCCACAATCGTAAGCCACCCGTCCTCATACCGCGCCGTGATCGTCCCGCCCAGCTGCTCCGTCAAAAGACGGGCGATCGAAAGCCCCAGCCCGGTCGAATTCCGCCCCGTTTCCACCGTAAAAAAACGATCAAACAGCCGGCCGGCCAGCACCGGGGACAGCTCTTTCGCCGGATTGGCAAAGTAAACCTCTCCTTCCGGCGTCAAGCACACCCGCAACCTTCCGTCACTATATTTGAGAGCATTCGCCAGAATATTATCAAAAATCCGCGACAAGCTTCCTCGTGGAAGGCAGCATCTCACCGCTCTTTCCGGCAACACAATTTCCGGCACGATCCCCTTTTCCTTAAAAGCACCGTAAAAACCAGCCAGACTCTCCTCCAGCACCGCGTTCAGCGATAGCTCCGCCGCCGTCTCCTGTCGATCCGCAGAGACAAAGTAATCAAACAATTCATCCGTCATCCGTTTCATGGCCGCCGTGCGCTCCTCAATCCGCGCCAGATAGCGGGCCGTCTGCCGGAGCTCCGCCACAGATATACATACTTCCGCCTTTTCTTCCGTAAATCCGCTGTCATCCGGCTCCTTTATCCACGGCAAACGCTTCAATAAGTCAAGATATCCACAAATCGCCGTCAAGGGCGTACGGATATCGTGGGAAAGGTTGGTTCGCGCCAGCCGCTGCTCCTCTTCCCTCTGTTCATAGCGCCAGCGCTGCCGAATCAAAAGCTCCAGCTGTTCGTTCAAGAAAGCCGCCAGCCGCCGAAGCTCCCGATCCTGGCAGGAAATACCGATCCACGTATTCGTCGGCTCCGAGAGCCGGGCGGCAAACGCATCGCCAAGCTCGCGCAGGGCCCGCCGCAGCCGGCAGAGACGCCGGCACTGCCACAGACACAAAACCGCCAGCACCCCGCTCAGAATCTGCCACCCGTCCATCTTCCTTCCCTCCCGAATCCATATGAGCCGCTTCCATACCTGAATGCAGCAGTGTCCCCGGCCTGGCCGAATTATATCCGGTCCGGACACCGGCCTATTTCAAATCCTTCTTCCGAAACACCGCACAGCCCGCTCCGTTGACAAGCGCCGCGAATATCGCCGAAATCAGCCATAGCCACTCCGGACGCCAGGCCTCCAGGCCGGCAATCTGATATCCCTGCCCGGCCGGCAGAATGTCAAGGAGCCACTGAAACAGCTTTCGCGCGTTCCCGCTCAGATAGCGCGGATTCGGCACGTAATTCGGAATCGGCTCACCGTTTACGGACATCTCCACCACATGATTGATAAATTCCGGCGCCGCCAGTCTCGTCATAACCACCATACCGGCAATCATCAGCACGGCAACCACAAAGACATTTACAATCAGCCCATATGTCCGGTGGGGGATCAGCATCGATATCAGATTGCAGAGCGCCGCATAAGCCGCTATAAGCAGAAGCCCGTCCAGCAAAAACACCGCCGTCTCGATCGCCTCCCCCTGCCAGCCAAACAGCGGCAGGCCCAGCGCCAGCGCCGTTCCCATAAAAACGGCGGCAAAAAACACCCCGCCCGCCAGACACAGCCAAAAACCGGACAGATAGATGTGAATCCGCCGGTGCCCGGCGATTATTTTGTTGCGGATCGTTCCGTCGCTGTAGTCGGTCCCGCAAAAAACGCCGGCCAGTACCGCCATAACCGCACCGATCACCGCCGCCCATTGGAAAAGCAGCGTACGCAGATTGGCGGCTTCCTGTAGGCCCCAGGCATAGGATTCATTCTCCGGCATCGCCTCCGCCCACAGACGATACCGCTCCAAATCCTGATATTGTGAGAAGCACAGCATAGCTGCTCCCAGCGCCATCAGACCGATCAGGCACCAAAATATTTTATCCTTTTTCAGCCGTTCCAGACCCGCCTGCACCAGATTACTCATGGCTGCCACCTCCGATCAGATTTACATAATATCCTTCCAGATTTTCATCCCGCTCCCGTATCGTCAAAACCCGGCAGCTCTCCCGGGCCAGCGTCTGCACCAGCTCGGTCACCTCCGGCCGCTCGTACAGCTCTGCCTCCGCATCGGAAAGAATCGTATATTCCCAATGCCTCTCGCTAAAGACGCGGGCCAGTACCTCCGTGTCGCTCACGCACAGACGCAGGCATTTGCGGCAGGCCCGCTCCAGCGCATCGGCACGGATTTCCTGCACAATCCGCCCATGATCGATAAACCCGTAGTGCGTCGCCATGCGCGACAGCTCTCTTAAAATGTGGCTGGAAATCAGCACCGTAATCTGCCGCTCACGATTCAGCTTCAAAATCAGCTCACGTATTTCAATCATGCCCTCCGGATCCAGCCCGTTCGCCGGCTCATCCAGAATCAAAAAATCCGGACTGCCGGCCAGCGCAACGGCAATCCCCAGACGCTGGCGCATCCCCAGCGAAAAATTCCGCACCTTTTTCTTTCCGGTATCCCCTAGCCCTACCAGCTCCAGCAGCCCCGGGATTGTGTCAAACGACGGCAGGCCCAAAATCCGGTACTGCTGCCGCAGATTTTCCCGGGCTGTCATTCCCTCATAGACCGCCGGCGTCTCCACAACCGCGCCGACGCGGCGGCGAATTCCCGCTAAGCCCCGGTCGCCGTTTTTTCTTCCGTACAGGGTATACGTCCCCGCGGACGGCTCCTGCAGGCCGCAGATCACCCGCAAAAGCGTCGTCTTACCGGCGCCGTTCTTCCCTACAAAGCCGTAAATCGCGCCCTTTTCGATGTGCATGCTGCATTCATCCAGCGCCTGAAAGCGCCCATAGCGCTTTGACAGCTTCTCGCATGTCAGTACATACTCCATGGCAATTCCTCCTTATTTTCAGATATCGCCATTGTACCGGACGACGGATAAGAAAGCGGTAAAGGAAAACGTAAAGATTTGGTTAAGCCTTCGCGGTTTTGGACCGCAGTTTAAAGCCAATCCCCCAAACCGCCTCGATGCAGTCGCCGGCTCCCGCGGCCCGCAGCTTGCGGCGCAGGTTGCTGATATGGACCTTCAGCGAGCTTTCCACACAGTCCGGCGTTTCTTCGCAAAGCCGCTCCAACAGCTGGGATTTCGTGAGCACCTGGGAGGGATTTTCCATCAGGAACTTCAGAATGGCAAATTCCGTCCGTGTCAGATGCACGGTCTGCTCTCCTACTGTCAGCAGACGGGAATCCGTGTCCAGGCGAAGCGTTTCAAATCGGAGACAGCCTGCGCTCCCTGCCTCCTCCGCCCTTGCCGCCTGTGACTGCCGCGCATTTCGCAGCTGTACCTGGATGCGGGCCAAAAGCTCCTGTGTATCAAACGGCTTTGTCACATAGTCCGCCGCCCCGCCCAGCAAAAGCCCCACCTTATCCTCCACCGCCGCTTTCGCGCTGATTACGATCGTCGGCAGCCCGTTCAGCCTTGGCAGCACCTCTTCGCCGTTTAGGCCCGGCAGCATCAAATCCAACAGCAGCAGATCGGGTGTCTCTGTTCGCAGAAGCAACAGCGCCTCGGTACCCGACCAGGCCCGCAGGACACGATACCCCTCCTGCGTCAACAGCTCGGTCAGCATATCGTTGATATGGATATCGTCGTCAATGACAGCAATCGTTTTCATCCTCCCAGTCCGGCCTCCTCCCGATACAGTCGTGCCTCCCGGCCGCAGCGATAGGCCCGCCACAGCATCCATAGCCCCAGCCCGGCCAGCAGGCCGCCGCCGATCATCCGGCCGACGGACAGGCCGGCTTCCGGCAGCCGGTTCGAGCTTCCAAAGACCCCCAGAAAAATCCCCAGCGCAAGTAGTGCGGCCGCCCGATACAAATAGGCCCTCGCAAGCACGCCCATATACTTCGCCTTGTCCTCCGGCGTCGTGTGCAGCTCAAACGGCGATGCCTCCGCTTGCCGGCCCACCAGCATCAGTTCCTTATTAAACGAGCCGGGACTGGTGCTGACTTGACCTGCCCCCTGTCCCCATGGACGCCAAACCGCTTTTCCCACCGACCAATTCAGATTCACATTTTTATAAAAGACCTCATATCCCAGCCCTTCCAGAAACGCCCGGTAATCCTTGCTCTTTCCATAGGACATCTGGCCTGCAAATTCGACCCGGTATTCATACGCGCCCGGTGCGCAGGACTCGAACGTATAGCAAAGCTTCCCCGCCTCTGTCAGTCGCCAGCCCGCGGCCGCCATCCGATTCAGCCACTGCTCCTGCCTTTTTAACAGACCGCCAAAATACCGATAGCATTTTTTAATCATATCCCTTCCACCTCCCATCTTGGCGGATCGGCCATCGTGCTTCTTTCGCCGATCCATGCAGTTCCTTTAGCAATATTTTCGCCGGCCGCCGCAGGATGCGCTCCCACAATCGTCTCCGCCGTCCGCGCTACCTCTTTTAAACGTGCCAGCTCCTTCTTTACGACTTGCCGGCCGGCCGCCGTAATCCGATACTGCTTCCGGCGCTCCCCGTCCTCCCCCAACAGTTCAATGTAGCCCTTTTGGGTCAGGCTGTTCAGCGCGCCGTACAGGGAGCCTGCTCCCAAAATCAGACGACCCTTGGTTTCTCGCTCCACAAACTGCATGATCGCGTATCCGTGACGCGGCTCGTAGACGGACAACAGAATGAAAAAGGTCACTTCCGTCAAAGCGCCGGATCGGGCATGTTCCCGCATCTGCGTCTCCTCCTTCCTTTTCCGCAAAAAACAAATTCCGCAAACGATTTGTGCATTGCTATGGCTCTCTTCATCGCTTTATTACGTTTACTGTAATATGAATATATCACTAACCGTACTATATGTCAACAAAAAAAACGCCGTAGAATGAATGAAACATTCTGCGGCCGCTTATAGCTTTTCCCTTATTCCGGCTCCGGACCTTCCCTGCATTCCGGAACCTTCTCTCATTCCATACCTTCCGCCCCTTCACGGACTACGCGCCCCCCGCCGATGCTCTCGACAGCCGTTTCCACGAAGTCGCGCACGGCTTCGTCCGCCAGCGCCGGCGCCCAGGCGAGACCCAAAGAAATGGGCGGCACATGCTTCAGAGGAATCTTAATCAAACCGGAAAAGCGTTTGGTTTTGCAGCAGGGCAGCACCGTAACGCCAAGCCCGGCTTCTACGGCCAGCATCATCCCGTCAAACGTCGAATACGGCGGACAGACCTCAATCTTACAGCGCTCCAGCTCTTTGGAGGAGATCAGCTTGGGGTTTTTCTGGAGCTCGGTATTGGCCAAAAACAGCTTCTCTCCGGATAAATCCTCAAAGGTCAGGTACTTGTACGCCGCCAGGCGGTGCTCCTTGCTGACAAGCACATAGTAATTCGCTTTGTCAAGCGCCAGGAAACGAAGCTTCGAAAAACGGCTGACTTCATATTGATAGCAGAAAGCCAGCTGGATTTCATTGGAGCTTAACAGATCGCTGGTACAGCGGTCGTTCTGCATCAGAATGTCCACATGGACTTCCGGATGACTGACGGAAAATTGCTTGATCGTCCTGGTCAGGCTTGAGTAATCTACCAAACGCCGCACCAGAAGTAAAAATGCCGGCTGTTCCTCGCTTTGGATTTCCTGCGCCACGGCAATGATTTCCTGCAGCTTTTCGCAGAGCGGTGCAAATTCTGCGTATAAATAACTGCCGGCCGCCGTCAAAGTTACATTCCGATTATTGCGGATGAACAGGCGCATATTCAATTCCGATTCCAGCGATTTAATCTGATAGCTAACAACCGGCTGCGTCGTATAAAGCGCCTCCGCCGCGCGGACAAAACTCAGGGTTTTTGCTACCTCCAAAAAACAGGTGATCTGTGTGGAATTCAAACAATCAACCCC
>CANSWW010000067.1 GCA_947650845.1 uncultured Lachnospiraceae bacterium | reverse complement strand
CATGATGGTACACCCCTGTGGTGTTTCTTCTGTTTGCCCGTGTTTTCAGGGCATGATGGTACATCGGCCTTATTGTACTACGATTTTTCTGCGAATGCAAGACGCAAAGTTCATTCCGGCAAGCCGGCCAGCTCCCCTTTTCTCACTTCAAAACGCGTCTGCTCCCACTCAAATACACGGCCATACTCGTCCGTAATCCGGCTGACCACGGTTAAAATGTCCCCTTCCTTCAGCATTACATCGATCGGCATATCCGCCTGGTAGATTCGAAACACATCCCCATTTTCTTTCAACTCCGCTTCATAAACAGCATAGTCTTCGTCATTGATATAGTAAACTCCTTCCACCTGCTCAATCTCATAGCGGACTGAAAACATCTCATCTGGCGCCGGCTCCCACTCATAAATCTTTGATACAGAAATCTCCATCGAGGCCACATTGGAAATCAGATGTCCTTCGTTACACTGATGCAATATACCAATGACCGAACCGCTTATCTCCTTCGGGATACTATAATCCAGCATCCAGCTATACTCCTTCAGACATTGCTGCTGCGTCTCTCCCTCCGATTCGATCTGAACAAATATCGTAATCTCGTTACTCAAAACACTTGACAACGGGGCCTGAAAGCTTCCGTTTGCCTCCTCTGCTTCCACGGTAAACCAATCCCCCGCACTTTCCGCCCGAAACCTCACCTTCATATCCTTGCTATACCTTCGCGGCACAACCGAAATCGTAAAGGTCACCACGCCTTCTGTCGGATTCCAATCGCTTACACAGCAGTTTCCAGCCGCCAGCAGAGAATCTTGCTCTGCCTTCCGAGAATCCTGTTGTTTCGCGATCTGATCCAGGCCGGCCCGCGTATTTACATTCTCGGAGCGGACATCCTCGATCATTTCCGTTAATCTTGCATCGCTCTCTCTGAGGATTTCCATATTGATGGAAAACCAAAACACGGTTCCCGCCAGAATCACAAAAATCAAGGCGCATGAAACAATCAGCGGCATCCATTGCCTGCGTTTATTTTTATTTTCGGAAGGAATCGCCTTTACGTACCGGTCAACGATTTCCTCAACCATCCGCAGCTGTTCCTCCGACATCTGCGGATGCTGCTCCCCGGCGCCTTCCTCTCCTGATTCCGAATCCGCATTCTCCCCAATCTCTAAGCCCTCCTGCTTTCCTTCTTCCATGCCCAGGATATATCCCACGCTCACATGATATATCCGGCTCAACGCGATCAGCTTGTCCACATCCAGAATGCAACTGTCGGACTCCCATTTGGAAATCGCCTGTCTGGATACGCCCAACGTCTCGCCAAACGCTTCCTGCGACAAGCCGTGCTCCTTACGAACCCTCGTAATCCTCTCGCCAATTGTCATCGCATCTTCTCCTTTTCAATTCTTGCCCATATCCTCAGGACATAGCGGTATACTCTTGCGCTACTGCCCCTTTCTTCGAGCTTCCATGTTCAGAATAGCAAAAAACAGCGAGAAAATCAACCAGTTAAAGCTGACGCCTTGTCAACTGGCAATTGACACCTTGAGGGAATCCTGTCCGTATGTGCGCCGGTTCCTCAGGCCTGCTTTTTCTGCACCCGGCATCTCTTTTTATAGAAGGAAATCCCATAGCAGATTACTTGCTCATACTCCTCCTCCCAATCCCCGGCATACCGTTTCTCATCGATCTGCTTCAGGGCTTTTTCGCAATCCCCCTCCATATCCTGCAACGTTCGCGACCGCTTTACCTCCCACACAGCGACGCGGGCCCCGCCCTCTTTTGCCCGAAAAAAAAGGATGCCGCCCCGGCCAAAAACCCGTTGGATTCCCGGCCGTTTTGCAGCATCCCCATCCACATTCGCCGCTATAAGCGGAAGCAGTCAAGCTCCGCCGCCTGGTATCTCTCCCTGAGCGCCCGCAACTCCTTCTTCAATTCCGTAAGCTCTTCTTCCTTATAATTATAGAACGGCCTCCGGGAATATCCGGATTCCAAGCCGCGCCAGTTCATCACATTGTGAAGGATGCTCGGAAAATCATATTTCAGGCAGGCAAAGATAAACTCATCCGCCAGCTTCTGAAGGCGCATGCCTTCCTTAATATTACTCTCCTTCACGGCCGCTGTGATCTTCTGGTACAGATCGGGAATCGCATTATAAAACGAGCCGATCACCCCGTCCGCCCCGGCGCACAGTCCGGAGAACGCCATCTCGTCACAGCCGGAGTAAATCATAAAATCCGGGCCCAGCTTCTCTTTCAGATAGCCCATCTCGTCGTGGCTGCGAGCCGTGTATTTCAGGCCCTTTACATGCGGCAGGCCGGCGATTTTCAAAATCAACTCCCTATCCATCATCCCGGCCAGGACGATATTGTAGACGACCAGCGGAATTTCTACGGATTCGGACAGATCCCGGTAATAACCGTAGATATCCTCCTTCCTGAATTTCCAGTAAAACGGAGGCACCGAGGATATGGCGTCCGCGCCCGCAGCCTCAGCCTGCTTCGCCAGCTCAATCGACTTCTTGGTCCCGATATCGCCCACATGGACAATCACCGGCACTTTCCCGTCTACATGGTCGATCACGGTCTCTACTACATGCATCCGCTCCTTCATCGTCATGGTAAAGCACTCGCCGGTGCTGCCGGTCAAATAAAAGCCGTCCGCCCCGTTTTCCATCATAAAATCGAGCATGGCCCGCGTACAGCCGTCGTCCACCTCTTCCTTGGAATCAAAGAAGGTCATCAGGGCCGGAATCACCCCTTTTATTTCCGTTATGTCATATTTTCCCATCACCTATTTCCTCTCTTTCGTCCGCATTCTCAGGGTATACCCCCGCGGTATTTTTTCTCTTTTGCCCCTATTCTCCGGGCCCTTTACGTACCCCTACGATATTTCCGCCTGCACCTGATGGCAGCACACGATGTGCGCCCGCCCGTCCTTTACAAGCGTCGCCGGCTTTGGCGCCTCCTTCCTGCACTCCTCCCGGCATTCCGGACAGCGAGGATGGAACGGACAGCCCGCAGGCGGGTTGACCGGGCTCGGCACATCTCCCTGCAGAGGGATGCGCTTGCGGCGCTTATTGATATCGGCGATCGGGATCGCGCTCAAAAGCGCCTTCGTATACGGATGAAGCGTATTGGCAAACAACTCCTCCGTATCCGCCACCTCTACGATATGTCCCAGATACATGACGACGATCCGGTCGCTGATATACTCCACCACCGACAAATCATGCGTGATAAACATATAGGTCAGATGGTAGCGCTCCTTTAATTCCTTCAAAAGCTTCAGCACCTGCGCCTGGATCGAAACATCCAGCGCCGAAACCGCCTCGTCGCAGACGATGAACTCCGGAGAGACCGAAAGCGCGCGGGCAATGCCGATGCGCTGCCGCTGGCCGCCGGAGAACTCATTCGGATAACGCTCCATATACTCGGCCGGCAGGTTCACCGCCTGCAAAAGCCCGGCAATTTTTTCCTTGCGCTCCCGCTTGCTCTTCATGCCAAAGCGGATCAACGGCTCCTGCATGGACTTAAAAATCGTAAACGCAGGATTTAAAGACGAGTACGGATCCTGGAATACGATCTGCATCCGGCTGCGCATCTGATTCAGCTCCTGCTTATTCATCTGCATCAGGTCGCGGCCCTCCTCTCCGGCCCCGTAGATCACCTGCCCCTCATAGGGCTGAATCAGCTGCAAAATGCTCTTGCCCAGCGTCGTCTTGCCGCAGCCGCTCTCCCCGACAACGCCCAAAATCTCCCCCTTGTACACATCCAAATCTACATTGTCAACCGCTTTCACATATCCGGCCGTTCTTTTGAAAAGGCCCTTCTTGATGGGATACCAGGTCTTTAAGCCCCGGACGCGGATCAATGTATCGTTTGCTGCATTCTTCCTGTTCTCTGCCATCTCAGATCCCCTCCCCCTTCAAGAGATTATGGAAACAGCGGCACATATGCCCTTCCTCGATCGTCTGTTCTCCCGGCATCGCCGTCTCGCACTCCTTTGTCGCATACGGGCAGCGCGGCGCAAACTGGCAGCCCTTCGGACGGTTATAGGGATCCGGGGTCGAGCCCTTGATCGGCTCCAGCTTCTGGCCCTTTCCCCGTCCCAGCACCGGGATCGAATCAAGCAGCGCCTTTGTATACGGATGGGCCGGCCGTGTCAAAATCGCCCGCGCCTCTCCGCTTTCCACAATATTTCCCATATACATGACAGCCACACGGTCGGCCAATTCCGCCACCACGCCCATATCATGGGTAATCAGGAGGATCGCCGTATCGTTGTTGTTCTTTAACTCCAGCATCAGCTCAAAAATCTGTGCCTGAATCGTGACGTCCAGGGCCGTAGTCGGCTCATCCGCCACCAACACCTTGGGGCGGCAGCTCATCGCCATTGCGATCATCGCCCGCTGGCACATACCGCCGGAAAACTGGTGCGGATACTCTTTAACCCTCTGCTGCGGCAGCGGAATCCCCATATCCTTTAACAGCTGTACGGCCATCTGGTCGGCTTCCTTCTTCGTTTTGGCCTGATTATGGTACATCAGCGCCTCGTTGATCTGATAGCCAACCGTAAAGACTGGATTGAGCGCCGTCATCGGATCCTGGAAAATCATTGCCATGCCCGAACCGCGCAGTTCCCGCATCTCTTTTCCCTTGCGTTTGAGCCGGTCAATCCGTATATCCCGGCCCTGATAATAAAAATCAATGCTCCCCGATTCAATCCGTGAAAGCTCCGGCAGCAGCCCCATAATCGAATTGGCCGTCACCGACTTGCCGCAGCCGCTCTCCCCGACGATACACATAATATCACGCTTTTTGAGATCGAAAGAGACGCCGCGCAGAACCCGGTTGCAACGGTTATTGTTATAAAAATTCACATGAAGATCTTTTACGCTTACTACAACATCCTTATTTTCCACTCGTATCCCCCCTATCCGATCTGTGAAGGATCGGTCGCATCCCGCAGGCCGTCGCCGATGAAGTTAATGCTTACGACAAACAGAGTGACCACAATACCGGTGGGAAGCCAGATCCACGGCGCGTCCTTCAGTATCGTCAAATCCTGGGCTACGTTCAGTATATTCCCCCACGTCGCCACCTCCAGCGGTACGCCCAGCCCTAAGAAGCTCAGAGAAGCTTCCTGCAGGATAAACATAGCCGTCGAAAGGGTCACATTGACGAAAATCGGCCCGATCGCATTCGGGAGCATATGTACGAACGCAATCCGCATGCTGCCGATGCCGAATGCCTTCAAAGCCTGCACATACTCCTCTTCGCGGATGGAGAGCATCTGCGAACGGGCCATGCGGTACATCGAAGGCCAGCCGGTCACCGAAAAAATCAGGATCAGGTTCCAAAGGCTCTGCCCGGTCACCGTCACCAAGATCAGCACCAGGATCATCTGCGGAAAGGCCATCAGCACCTCCGACAGCTTCATCACGACTCCGTCCAGCCATCCGCCCTTATAACCGCATATCGTGCCCAGGGATACCCCGATCACCGTAGCGATTAAAGCGCTGCCAAAACCGACGCCGATCGAAACCCGTCCCCCGTAGAGGATCCGCGCCCAAATATCGCGCCCAATCTTGTCCGTTCCGAAAATATGGCTGGCCGACGGCGCCTGGAGAATGCTTCGCAAATCCACCTTCGTCGAGCTGTACTGGGTAAACAGAGGGGCGCAGACACACATAAACAGAATCCCGGCGAAAATAACAAATCCGGCAATGGAAAGCTTATTGGCAAAGATCTTGCGCAGGGTCCGGTTCTTAATTCCCCGCCGCCCCTTCCCGGATTCCTCCCGCTTTAAAATGCGGTCCATCTTTCTGTCAAGAGAACTCATTGCAGCGCCTCCTTCCTAGCTCAGCTTGATCCGAGGATCCAAAAACGCCGTTACAATATCTACAATAATACTCGAAATCAAGACCAACAGAACGCTGAAAAATCCGATCATCATAACGAGCGGCGTATTCTGCGAGCGGACGGCATTGACAAACAGGCTGCCGATCCCCGGCCACTGGAATACTTCCTCGATGACAACCGCGCCGCCGATCAGCATCGGCAGACGAAAGCCGATCAGCACCACCACCGGGGTTAAGGCGGTGCGCAGACCGTGCAGAAGGTTGACCCGCCATTCGGGGATTCCCTTCGCCCTGGCCGTTTTCATATAGTCCCGCCCCATCGAATCCAGCATACTGCTGCGCGCATAGCGCATCACGCCGGCTGTCAGAGAAAAGCCCAGTACCAGCGCCGGCATCAAAAGATACGGCAGACGCTCCACAAAGGACTGCCCGGCGCTCGCCATACGCCCGCCGGCCGGGAGGATGTTCAGATGGAGGGCAAAGGCATTGATGCAGATCAGTCCCAGCAAAAACTGCGGGATCGCTACGCCTGCCATGCCGATCAGGCTGAACACCTGGTCGATCAGGCTCCCCTTTTTCAGCGCGCTTAAAACGCCGAACAGAACACCGAAAACAGAAGAAAAAACAAGCGCCGTCACCGTAAGTTCAATCGTCGCCGGCAGATGATTCTTCATCAGCGTAGCCACCGGTACCCCGCTTTGGATCGAATAACCAAATTCACCCTGGAGCAATCCGCCCAGCCATTTCAAATAACGCACAAGGAACGGATCATTTAACCCCAGGGATTCCCTCATCGCATTCAGCTGCTCCGCCGACATCGTCGCCAGCGCGTCCGGGGGGATCAAAAAATCCACCGCGTCGCCCGGCATCAACTCAATTCCCAAATAAATCAGGAAACTGATAAACAGCATCATCGGGATCAGAGACAGCACCTTTCTTAATGTATATGTTGCCATGAACTCATCCTTCCTGAAAAGAAAGCCGCCATACCGCGGGGTCCAAGCCGGGCAAACAGGCCGAAGCACTCGGGTATGGCAGCCAGAGCCGCGCCGCGCAAACGGCGCACGCGGGTTTATTTTATATTTGCTTCATGCGGGAACTGGTTGATATAGAAGCAACGGGTGTAGCGGATATTCGCTACGTTTACGCTCATCGAATCCAGGGCCTCGATCGCCTTGGCCTCATCGGTCGATTTGCTCCACGCGTAATCGATCTTGCCGGCCGTGGCATTGATTACCAGGTTCGAATCATTCTCGCCGCTGGCAAACATATAGATTGTCTCAATGTTGCCCGTACCCTGCTTGTAATAGCCGTCCCATCTCTTGAGGGTCGCGTAGTTGTTCAGAACCACCTCGTCTACCATGAAGGGGCCGGAACCGATCGGCTTCTGCCAGAACGGATCCTGCTGCAGCGCGGCGGGATCGGCATTCTCCAGGCAGTGCTTCGGCAACACGGGCCACTGGGAGAATACTAAGAGCGCGTTCGCGGAAACCTTGTCAAAGCTTACCGTTATCGTATTGCCGTCGATCGCAACGCCAGCCAGATCGCCGGCCGCTCCGGACATAAAGTCCGCCGCGCCGGTGATTGCCTGCATGGTCTCCGAAGCCACCGCGTTGGTGCCGGGCGCCTTGAGCATCAGCTCCAGCGTGAACTTGACATCCTCCGCCGTAAGCGGCTCTCCGTCATGCCAGGTCAGGCCGTCGCGCAGCACGAACTCGATGGACAAGCCGTCCTCGCTCACCGTGTAGCTCTCCGCCAGCATTCCGTCGGTCGGGTTTAAGGAACTGTCCGCACGGATCAGCTTGTCGAATACCAGCTCCGTACTCAGCATATAGCCCGGGTTTACCATCGGGTACCAGAAGAACTCCTGCGGGCCGCCGTTGGTGTACATCGTATGGTCGTCGCGGTTGATGTTCCAATCCAGGATATTTTTCTCATAAGAGAACTGGTCGTTGCCGAATACGCTGCCGGCCGTATCCAGGTCGTTGCTCGTATAGATAAAGCATACCTGATGGTACAGAGGCATCGCCAGGACATGCTCTGCCACAAACTGCTGGATATCCTTAAAAGCCGCCTTCTGCTCGTCCGTATCCATCGTCGCGTTCGAGCGCTCGATCAGCTCATCCAGGCCATCCTGCGCGGGTACGGACGAATTATTGGAAGCCGTGGATGCAAAACGATTATAGAACTCGCTCTCCGAAAGAGCCGCCACCGCCGCGTAGGCCAGATCCCATTTGACGGCCGCCGGTCCGTTCACCATATCGGCCGGAGGCACCCACAGCTGGCCGGCCAGATCGCCCTCCAGCTTGCGAAACTGCGCCTTGACCCCTACCTCCTGCCAGTACTGGCCGATGATCGTCATCAGGTCTACGGTCTGCTGGTCGTCATAATAATACACCACATCCAGCGTATAATCCGACGGCCAGTTCGCCTCTTTCAAAAGCTCCTTTGCCTTCTCCGGATTGTATTCATAGACCGGAATTTCCGTATTCAGCCAGTCGCCGGGGGCCGTGAAGCTTACTGCCTTCTCCGCCTTCCCATCGAAGAGCGTCTCCACAATCGCGTCAATGTCGATCGCATAGGCCAGCGCCTGGCGCACTCTCACATCGGCTAGCGGCGTCCCCGCCGTCTGAGCATCGCCGCCCGACGTCTGGGCGCTGCCTCCCGTTTCCCCCAAACCGCCGTCCGCCGCGGGCTGCGACGCATTCGCCGCCGTATCCTGCGCGGGCTTATCTCCTGAACAGCCCGCCAGCAGCGTCACAAGCATGGCCGCCGCCAGCAACAGGCAAAACAATTTCTTTCGTTTCATAACCGTTTTCCTCCTTTTCATCCCGGTTTCGGATACTTTGTACTTTGTACTACAAATATAATATTGCACAAAAATCTCTCTTTGTCAATAGGATTTTCATTGATTTTAGATACATTTTTTTCAAGCCTCTGTGCCGAATCGACTCGTTTCTTTGTCACAATATACAAAATCCCGTTGAAAAAGTCTCCTTCTGTCCCAACAAAAAATGAGGTTTTACAAAAGATACCTTGACACACGTCCAAAAAATGTTTATGATGCAAATAGCATCTTACCGATGCGTCCGATACCACCATACCAAACGCGAAAAGGAACGACACAAACCATGGAAACGACTCAAAAGGGAAATCTCCGGACCCTGCACAATCTCAAAGATCAAAAGCTCTACATCCGGGTCTATGATGAAATACGGACCTACATTGAAAAAAACCAGTTAAAGCCCGGCGACAAGCTGCCGACCGAAATGGAAATGTGCCAAATGCTGGGCGTGAGCCGCAACGTACTGCGCGAAGCCATCAAGTCGTTGGAAATCACCGGGATCGTCGCTTCCAAGCCGGGCGTCGGTATCCTGATCCGCGATTTTAACGCCGATTATTTTATGTCCAGTCTCCTACATAGCTTTCCGGCCCAAAGCGACCGGCAGGTCGAGCAATACATCGAAGAGCTTCGGCGTGTCCTGGAGCTTGGTTTTGTCGACAAGGCGTTTGCCAGTCTCACCGAGGAGGATATCGATATGCTCGGGGAGCTTCTTGAGCAGATGCGCGCCTGCGCCCAAAAGCAGGAGCACTCGGGAAAGCCCCTGCAGATCGGCGCCCCGTTTGCCCGGGCGGACGCCGCCTTTCATAAGACTCTGTTTTCCCATATTGATAATAAGCTGATGTTTTCCATCATCCGCTTTTTCTGGGCCTATGATAAATATTACAAGGAACAGACTACTCCCGATGCGGTATCCTTGACGATTGAAAAGCATGAGCGCATCTACATGGCCCTGAAGGCCCGCGATTTTACTGCCTTTCAGGACGCCATGCAGTTTCATTTTAACGTTGACTACTACAAAAAATAAAACGGCAGCTGTGCTCGGACGTACCGCCAAGGCGGCGCGTCCGGTTATTTTTATGAGACTAGGAGGGATTACGATGAAAAAGAATTGCCTTTCACTCAGACAGGAGGCCTGCGATGTGCTCATCGTCGGCGCGGGTCTTGCGGGAATTACGGCCGCTTTCCGGTCCGCGGACCTGGGAATGGACGTCATGCTCTGCGCCAAAACGCGGCTCTGCGCCGGTTCCAGTTTTTATCCCCTGATGGATACGCTCCACTGCCAGGGGACGCTTTATCCGGCGGATGAGGCCGTGTTTCTTTCCGATATCCGTGAAGCGGGGCATGGAATGAACGATGTATATATGAATGAATACTATGTGCGAAACATAAACGAAGCGATCGCGTATCTAAAGCGCCTGGAAATCCCCTTTTACAAGCTGCCGGAGCCAAAGCTGGCCTGCTTTGCCAGCCATCCCCACGCCCTGTATTACTGGAAAAACTGGGACGCCATCCGGGACGGGCTCTATGAGAAAACGGCCCGCACCCCGGCCCTTCGCTTACGGGAAAACCGGCGGCTCTGCTTTCTGGCCCAAAAAGACGGCCGGGCGGCAGGCGCTGTTTTCTATGACAGCAAAGCAGACGAGTTTGTCTATGTACAGGCGGCCGGTATCATTCTCGCTACCGGCGGGTTCGGCGCCCTCTACAAGCATAATCTAAACAGCGCCGATATAGCCGGCGACGGGCACTGCGCGGTGTTAAAGGCCGGCGGCACGTTAATCAACCTCGAATTCAATCAGTTTATCCCCGGGTTCATCGAGCCGGTCTACAAGGTCGTTTTCCGCGAAGGCTCCCTGGATTCCTGCCAGGGCCTTTTCTCCGACGCCGGCGAGAACCTGCTGGCTAAACGCCTGACGCCCGAACAGATGGAAACCTGCCTGCAAGAACGGGCCCTTCACGGCCCCTTCACCTTCTCCGACCGCTCCTCCCCCTTTGATATCGTACTCATGGAAGAGGCTCTGCGGAAGGAGCATAACGGGGTGCGTATCCGTTACCGTGATGAGATCCTCAGCGATCCGCGCAGCTACGTTAAGGATTACATCCTCTGGCTGCGGGAACAGCTGCATGTCGATCTCCTAAAAGACGAAATCCGCATCGCGCCCTTTTTCCATGCCGCCAACGGCGGGATTTTGGTCGGTCATCGCTGTGAGAGCACGGTGAACGGAGTCTTTGCCTGCGGCGAATGCGCCGGCGGCATCCATGGCGCCGACCGCCTGGGCGGCAATGCGTCCGGAAGCTGCCTGGTCTTTGGCCTCCTGGCCGCCGAAAGCGCCGCCGCTTACGCCCGTGCCGGCCGGCCGGTATCTCTTTCCGAATCGCAGGTAATGGAGCAGTTTCAAAGGGCCTTCTCACAGAGGGCCCCGGAGCCCGGAAAAGAAACCGGCTTCCCCGGCGGTTTTACCGCTTCCCAATCAGAGGAGGCCAAGACGTTTACCAAACAAATCCAAGCGCTTATGTGGGAAAACGCCGGCATCCTGCGCTCGCAGGCAAACCTGGAAAACGTCCGTCTGCAGCTGTCCGAATTACGCCGGCGCTTTCATCCCTGGCCGCTTTTGGCTTCCCATCCGTCGGCCGGGGAAATCGACGCGATCCTCGAAGCGGAAACGCTGCTCACACTCGCGCCGGCCCTTCTGGAGGCCATGCTCGCGCGCAAAGAAAGCCGCGGAAGCCACTACCGGGAGGATTACCCCTACACGCGGCCGGAATTTGACAAGAGGCTCTGCGTCTCCCAATCAGACGGTCGCCTGCGCTGTGTCTGGGAACCTGCCCCCGCCAAGGAGCGCTGAGCCGCCCGTGCACAGGGGGGAGAAGCGATTGCCGCGAGCCCGCTCATTTATTTCGATCTGCCGGAGCACGCAATCGCCGCAATAAACCGTCCTGCGATTTCTAACGGCCGCGTAATCGCTCCCCCACAACAACGGCGAACGCCCCGCTGCGAAGCGCCTCCACGGCCTGTTCGGGCGTATGGATCCGCCCCTCGCCGATCACCGGAATATCGACTGCCTGCGAAAGCTCATGCAAAAGCGACAGGTTCGGCCCGCTTTTGCTCACGCCTTCCGTCTCTGCCGTATAGCCGTTCATCGTCGTCCCCACGAGATCGGCCCCGGCCTTCCAGGCGTTGATCCCATCCTCCAGCGTCGCGATATCCGCCATCAAAATCGCGCCGGGAAATCTTTCCTTGATCTCCGCGATGAACGCATTGACAGTCTTGCCGTCTCCCCGCCGACGCATCGTGCAGTCCAGCGCTATGATGTCGGCCCCGGCCTCAAAAAGCGCTTCCACTTCCGTCATCGTCGGCGTAATATACCCGTCATAGCCGTCATACTTTTTCTTAATTAAACCGATCACCGGCAGTCCCGTCTCCTGCTTGATCGCCTTTACATCCCCGGCCCCATTGGTACGGATTGCCGCCGCCCCGGCCTGCTTGGCCGCCCGGGCCATCAGATACATGATCGAATCCTCCCGATACAGCGGTTCGCCCGGCAGCGCCTGACAGGAAACGATCAGCCTTCCTTTTATCTGTTTTAGTATCTCTTGTTTTTGCATATCCTTCTCCTCTCTTCCAAACATCCGACGCCCTGTCGCATTCTCAGCTCGCTCACAGGGACGTTTCTTCGTATTATAAATTTTTCCCCGTGCAAAAACAAGCGCTCCCGCGCATTGTGTTTCCAGTTTCTTTTACGCGGCAATCCGCCGCCTATTGTGAAAGTACTTTCATCTTTATTGAAATGTTGATTTTTTCTTTCAGACCATGTATGATAATGGTATACGATTT